>NZ_SDIG01000123.1:0-20035 GCF_004122755.1 Streptomyces sp. TM32 | reverse complement strand
CCCCCACCCTTTACCCTTCGACCCCCACGGTGTAACAGTGTTACAGGCGCCTGGCACGACCCCCGCAAGTCACCGATGACGAAGGGTGGTACGACATGGCACGCGTACGCTACGGAGCACGCACCGAGGCGGAGATCACCGCGGCGCGCACCGCCGGCTCCCGGCTTCCCGACATCTGGTCCACCGGCGTCGTCGCCGTCTGGGAGAGCGATCCGGACGCGGTCGCCGCCGTTCTGCCGCCGCCGCTCGCACCCACCGGGCGACCGCTGGTCCGGGCCACCATCAGCCGGGTCGAGCTGCCGGGCTACCCCCTGGGCGCGGGCTCGGTCGCCGTCGCGGCCGCGCACCACGGCACCGAGGGCTGGTATCCGCTCGTCATGCCGATGACCCACGAGCGGGCCCTGACCGGCGGCCGCGAGGTCTTCGGTGAACCGAAGAAGCTGGGCGAGGTCTCCGTCGAGCGCGACGGCCCGGTGGTGCGTGCCGCGCTCGTCCGGCACGGCATCGCCTTCGTCGAGGTGCGTGGTGAGGTGAGCGGCCCGCTGCCGGTCCCGGAGCCGGTGCGGAAGACCGACTTCTACTTCAAGTTCCTTCCTGCCGTGGACGGTTCGGGATTCGACGGCAACCCGGTGCTGGTGCACTGCCTGCGCCAGGAGAAGGTCCGCACCCTGGAGCGGATCACCGGTGAGGTCGTCCTCCGGGAGTCGGCGTACGACCCCGTCGCCGACCTCCCCGTCCGCACCCTCGTCGAGCTCACCCTCGGCGAGAAGACCACCGACCAGCAGGGCCGGGTCGTCGAGCGGGTCAGCGCCCGGGACCTGCTGCCGTACGTCCACCAGCGCTACGACGATCCGCAGCAGCTCCTCGACGGCCCGCCCGAGGGGAGCGCCTGATGGAACTGCGGGCAGGACAGGTCGCGGTCGTCACCGGCGCCGCGAGTGGGATCGGCCGGGCCATGGCGCGCCGCTTCGCCGCGGAGGGGCTGTGTGTCGTCCTCGCCGACGTGGCGGAGGAGCCACTGCGCGCCGTCGCCGACGAGCTGACCGCGCAGGGCGCCCGGGTGCTGGCGCGCACCGTGGACGTCGGCGTCCGCGACGAGGTCGCCGCGCTCGCCGACGCCGCGTACGACGCCTTCGGCGCGGTCCATCTGCTGTGCAACAACGCGGGGGTGGGCTCCGGCGCCGAGGGGCGCATGTGGGAGCACGATCCCCGCGACTGGGAATGGGCGTTCGCGGTGAACATCTGGGGCGTCTTCCACGGCGTGCAGTGCTTCGTGCCCCGGATGCTGGCGGGCGGGGACCCCGGCCACGTCGTCAACACCTCCTCGACCGACGGCGGTATCGCGCCGCTGCCCACCGCGTCCGTCTATGCCGTCACCAAGGCGGCCGTGGTGACCATGACCGAGTCGCTGTACGCCCACCTGAAGGCCGAACGGGCCCCCGTAGGCGCCTCGGTGCTCTTCCCCGGTCCGCACATGCTGCGCACCGGCCTGTGGGAGTCGCACCGCAATCGGCCCGAGCGCTACGCCAAGTCCCGGCCGCGCCGTACCCCGTACCGCACCCTGGCCCAGTGGGAGGCGGCGATGAAGGAGGCCGGACAGGAGGTCGCCTTCACGCCCGTGGAGGACGTCGCGCAGCAGGTCGTGGACGGCGTCCGGGCCGGCCGCTTCTGGCTGCTGCCGCCCGCCGCGCACACCGACGCGCAGATCAGGGCGCGGTCCGCCTCGATGCTCGACCGCGCCGCCCCGGCGTATCTGGAGCACTTCATCCTCGACCCGGACGACTGAGGGAGGTTCCGCCATGACGGACCCGCAGGCTTCCCAGGACCCGCAGTTCCCCGAGCAGGGCCGGTTTCCCGACCAGGGCCAGGCCCCCGAGCAAGGACAGCGCCCCGAGCGGTGCCAGGCGCCGGAGCACCGGCCCGGCGCGCAACAGGACCTGCACGAGCCGTACCTGATCATCTCCTCCGACTGCCACGCCGGACTCCCCACCGAGGAGTACCGCCCCTATCTCGATGCCCGCTTCCACCGTGCCTTCGACGAGTTCCTCGGGCAGCGCGACGCCCGCCGCGCGGAGGCCACCCGCCTCGGCATCCGCAACGACGCCTTCGCCGAACGGTGGTTCCGGGACCACGAGGAGGGCCTGCGCGGCGGCTGGGACCCTGCCCAGCGGATCAAGGAGCTCGACGGTGACGGGGTCGCGGCGGAGGTCGTCTTCCCGGACGCGGACGCCGTCGACAGCGGTACGGCCGCCCCCTTCGGCGTGGGTCTCGGCCTCTCCGGCGACCACGACCCGGAGCTCGGCATGGCGGGCGCCCGGGCACACAACCGCTGGCTCGCCGACTTCGTCTCCGCACACCCCGCACGGCACTGCGGCGTCGCCCTGTTACCGGTCACGGCCGAGACCGGCCAGGTCGTCGCCGAGATCCACCGCGCCCGGGAGTCCGGGCTCGGCGCGCTCATGATCCCCGCCATGTGGGGCGGCAACGCGCCGTACCACGACCGCCGTTACGACCCGGTATGGGCGGCGGCCGCCGAGTGCGCGATGCCGGTGCTGACCCACTCCGGGTCCTCGCCCCGCCAGGAGTACGGGGACCACCTGGGGATCTTCGTGTCCGAGGTGACCTGGTGGCCGGCCCGCCCGCTGTGGTTCCTGCTGTGGTCCGGCGTCTTCGAACGCCACCCGGGCCTGCGGTTCGGTGTCGCCGAATCCGGCTGCTGGTGGCTCCCCAACCTCCTGTGGTTCATGGACCGCCTCTACCTGGGCGCCCACGGCGGCAAGAAGCTCTCCCCGTTCGCCGCCCTCAAGCGCCCGCCGCACGAGTACCTCGACCGGCAGGTCTTCGTCTGCGCCACCAACACCAAGCGCCGCGAGCTCGCCCAGCGCTACGAGATCGGCGTCGACAACATCCTGTGGGGCAGCGACTTCCCGCACCCCGAGGGCACCTGGCCCGACACCCGCGGCTGGCTGCAGAAGACCTTCCACGACATCCCGGTCGCCGAGACCCGGCGGATGCTCGGCCTGTCCGCCGCCGAGGCCTTCGGCTTCGACACCGCCGCGCTGGCCCCGCTGGCCCGCCGTATCGGCCCCACTCCGGCCGCACTCGGCCAGCCGGCCGACCAGCCGGCGGTCGAGGCCTCGTGGGCCCGCTCGCGCGAGGTGGGCCGCCACTGGCTGACGGATCACGACTTCCCGGTATTGGGGGCCGCCCGATGACACCGGAGCGCTACACCGTCATCTCCGCCGACTGCCACGCCGGCGCCGACCTCCTCGACTACCGGCCGTATCTGGCCTCCCGACACCACGAGGCCTTCGACGACTGGGCGGCGGCCTACGTCAACCCGCACGAGGACCTGCTGGCCGACACCGCCGACCGCAACTGGAACTCCGCCCGCCGGCTGGCCGAACTCGAAGCCGACGGCATCGTCGCCGAGGTCGTCTTCCCCAACACCATCCCGCCGTTCTTCCCCTCCGCGTCCCTGATGGCCCCGGCGCCCGCCACCCGTGAGGAGTTCGCGCGGCGCTGGGCGGGCCTGCGCGCCCACAACCGCTGGCTCGCCGATTTCTGCGCCGAGGCACCCGGCCGGCGGGCCGGCGTCGCCCAGATCCTCCTCAACGACGTCGACGAGGCCGTACGGGAGGTCCGCCGCACCAAGGAGGCCGGCCTCACCGGCGGCATCATGCTCCCCGGAACCCCGCCCGGATCCGGCCTGCCCGAACTCCACTCCGAGGTCTACGACCCGCTCTGGGCGGTCTGCGCGGAGCTGGAGGTGCCGGTCAACCATCACGGCGGCTCCGCCTCCCCGCCGCTCGGCGACGCGCCCGCCGCCCGCGCCGTGTTCATGGTCGAGACGACCTGGTTCTCGCACCGCGCGCTGTGGCACCTGATCTTCGGCGGGGCCTTCCGCCGCCACCCGGGTCTGCGCCTCGTCCTCACCGAACAGGGCTCCGGCTGGATCCCCGGCGTCCTGGACATGCTGGACTACTACCACGGCCGGCTGGCCGCGGCCGCGTCCGCCGCCACCGCCGAGGCCAAATTCGGCGCCGGCCTGGGCGCGGCCATGGGCGGCACCCCGACGGAGCTGTGGCGCGACCACTGCTTCGTCGGCGCCAGCTTCATGCGCCCGCACGAGGTCCCGCTCCGCCACCGGATCGGCCTCGACAAGATCATGTGGGGCAGCGACTACCCCCACGACGAAGGCACCCACCCCTACTCCCGCGAGGCGCTGCGCCTCGCCTACGCCGGTCTGCCGGCCGACGAGGCCGCCGCCATGCTCGGCACCAACGCGGCCCGCGTCTACGGCTTCGACCTCGCCCGCCTCGCCCCCCTCGCGGCCCGCGTCGGCCCGGCGGTCTCCGAGGTCGCCGTACCCCTGGACGAGGTCCCACCGGACGCCACCAGCCCGGCGTTCGCCCCGGGCGGGTCGCTACGGGTGTGGTGAGGGGCGGCCCGTCACCGCGCCGGGTGACCGGTGTGGTGACGGGAGCCCCCGGAGCCTGTCGTGGAGGGCTCCGCGAAGCGTGCCGTCGCACACAGCTGACGGCACGTCTCACATACTTATCGGTAACAACCCCTAGCGGCACCGCCGTCCACGCCTTTATGGTGCGGGGCATGCCGCACCTGCCCGATGTCGTGTTGTGGTCCGTACCGGCCTTCGTCCTGCTCACCGTGGTCGAGATGGTGAGCTATCGCCTGCATCCCGACGAGGACGCGGAGGGCTACGAGGTCAAGGACGCCGCCACCAGCGTCGGCATGGGCCTCGGCAGCCTGGTCTTCGACGCGCTGTGGAAGATCCCCATCGTGGCGATCTACGCCGCGATCTACGAACTCACCCCGCTGCGCATCCCCGTGGTGTGGTGGACGCTGCCGCTGATGCTGCTCGCCCAGGACTTCTTCTACTACTGGTCGCACCGCGGGCACCACGTCATCCGCGTCCTGTGGGCCTGCCACGTGGTGCACCACTCCAGCAAGAAGTTCAACCTCACCACCGCCCTGCGCCAGCCCTGGACGACCTGGACCGTCTGGCCGTTCTACGTCCCGATGATCGCCCTCGGCGTGCATCCGGCCGCGATCGCCTTCACCTCCGGGGCCAACCTCGTCTACCAGTTCTGGGTGCACACCGAGCGGATCGGCACCCTGCCCCGGCCCGTCGAGTTCGTGCTCAACACCCCGTCCCACCACCGCGTCCACCACGCCTCGCAGGGCGGCTACCTGGACCGCAACTTCGGCGGGATCCTGATCATCTGGGACCGGATGTTCGGCTCGTTCGTCGCCGAGACCGAGCGGCCGGTCTACGGCCTCACCAAGAACGTCGAGAGCTTCAACCCGCTGCGGGTGGCCACCCACGAATACGTCGCCATCGCCCGCGACATCCGCGCCGCGGGCAGCTGGCGGGAGCGCGCCGGACGGGTGTTCCGCGGACCGGGCTGGCAGCCGGCCGCGGCGGCGGGCGCAGAACCCGCGGGCCACGGCTCGCCGGCCCGCACCTCCGTCGAGGAGCCCGCCGCGTGACGGCACGGTGGCCGCGGGCCGCGGGGCCGCTGCTGGGGCTGTTCGCCGTGCTCGCCCTGGTGCACCTCGGGGCGCTGCTCGGGGACGTCACGACCGTCGCACAGCTCACGAAGCCCGCGCTGATGCCGGTGCTCACCGGATACGCGCTGGCCCGCGGTGGCCCGCCGCTGCTCGCCGGCGCCCTGCTGTTCGGCTGCGGCGGCGACACGTTCCTCCAGATCGGCGGGGACCTCGCCTTCCTGGTGGGCATGGGCTCCTTCGCCGCCGGGCACGTCTGCTACCTGCTGCTGTTCGTCCGGCACGGCGCCCGGCCAGGCGGGGGGCGGCCCGGACTCACGCCCGCGCTCGCCGCCGCGTACGGCGCGGTGCTGGCCGTCACCGTCGTGCTGCTGTGGCCGGACCTCCCGGCCGAGCTGCGGATCCCGGTCGCCGGCTACAGCCTGCTGCTCACCGCGATGGCGTTCGGCGCGCTCCGGGCGGGCCTCCTGGCCGCCGTCGGCGGGCTGCTCTTCCTGCTCTCCGACACCCTGATCGCCAGCGGCATCGCGCACTGGCCGCAGCTGCCGCTGCCGCAGTTCTGGATCATGCTCACCTATGCCGCGGCCCAGTACGCGCTGGCCGGCGGCGTGCTGCGCGCCGCCGCCACCGCTCCCCGGCCCGCACCGGACCGCCCGCGGGCGCCGCGGACGGCGGACATACCGGCACCGCGTACCCCCGCCGGATAGTCCCCGGCAGGGCAGGGAAAGCCGGGACAAGCCGCGGGACTTGAGTCTCCCCCCGTGGGAGACCCGAGAGTGGAGGGCATGTACGAGGACGGCGTCCCCCGCGGGCCCGCGCGCACCGCAGCGAAGAGGGCCGGGTGGCGCACCACCCGGCCCTTCCCGCACGTACCGGAAACCGTCCGGACGTTACTTCTTCACCGCGTCCAGCGCATCGACGATGCCATAGCCGTAGTGGCTGTTGACGTGCTTGGTGCCGGTGCAGGTGGCGTCACCCGTGGGGCAGCCGGGGTTGTCCGCCTGCTCCTTGAGGAGCCACTGGAGCTCCTGCGGGCTGGACTTCGGGTGGGCGCTCTTGAGCAGCGCCGCGACGCCGGAGACATGCGGGGTCGCCATGGACGTGCCGGCCAGGTAGGCCCAGTCACCGCCCGGCATGGTGGAGAGGATGTTGCCGTTCTTGGCGGGCAGCTCGGGCACCTGGCGGGAGTCCCCGCCCGGCGCGGCCACATCGATCTGGCCGAGGCCGTAGTTCGAGTAGTACGACTTGAGCTGGTGCACACCCGTCGCCGCGACCGTCACCGTGCCCGGCAGCTGGGTGGGCACGTCCCAGCAGGTCTTGGGGTTGATGGTGCGCTGGACCGGGGTGGAGTCGTTCGGGCTGGAGGCGTCGGGCAACTGGGGAGCCGCCAGGTCGAGGCCGGAGTTGCCCGCCGCGGCGACATTGAGCACGCCCTTGCGCTGGGCGTAGCTCGCCGCCCGGCCGACCGCGTCGATGATGGCGGCCTGGTCCGCGTCGTCCTTGCAGTTGAACATCCACGGGTCGACGTAATAGCTGTTGTTGGTCACCGAGATGCCGTGGTCGGCGGCGAAGACGAAGGCGCACACCACGCTCTCGGCGTAGAAGAGGCTGGTCTCCGGCTCGCTGACCTTGAGGGCGGCTATCTTCACGCCCGGGGCGACCCCCGCCACGCCGACGCCGTTACGGGCCGCCGCGATGGTGCCCGCCACATGGGTGCCGTGGTAGTCGTCGTCCGGGTTCCAGGGCCGCCAGGCGCCCTTGGACGTATCGGCCACCCCGCCCACGCAGTTGGCGGACTGCTTCGCGGAGAAGTTGGGCTTCAGGTCGGGGTGGGTGTCGTCCACTCCGGTGTCGATGATGCCGACGGTGACGTTCCTGCTGCCGGCGTTCACCTTCGCTGCCTGGTCGGCCTTGATGGCCGGCAGGTCCCACTGCAGCGGTTCCAGCGGCTCCTCGCCGTTTGCCTTCGCCACGCTGCCGGCCGCCTTGAGCTGCGACTTCGACAGGTCGATCCGCTGCGGCTTGCCGACGTCGGTGGTGCCCTGCGCCTTCAGCGGCGCGGTGCGGGTCGCGCCCGCCGACTGCACGCCCGGCACCGTCCGCATCTCGGCGGCGAACTGCGGGTTGGCCGAGTGGACGACGGTCACGCCTATCCGCTCATGGGCGATGACCACCTTCCCGCCGGCCTTGGTTATCGCCTTCGCGATCCGGCCGGCCATGGTGTGGCCGGGCGTGGCGTTCACGACGTACGACAGCAGCGGGCCGCTGTCCGAGGCGGCGGCGGCCGGGGCGGTGTCCGTGGACGCGGCGGTGGCCGCGGTCGGGAGGAAACCGAGGGACGCCGTCAGAGCCAGTCCGAGCGGTACGGCCAGCGCCCGCGTGCGTCTGGATCGGGGATGAGCCATGGGTACTCCACATCATCCGTGAGACCGCCCGTGCACGGATTGCGCACGGGCGGATACATGAGAGGTGAAGTTATCGGCGATCAACGGCCCACAGCAATGGAACGGGGAGAAAACCTGTCAGGAGTGGCGAATTGATGACTCGTCAGTCCGTTTTCCCTGCAGCGCTCCTGAGAGGCCGTCAGGGCTGGTCCGGGTCGTCAGGGCCGGTCAGCTGTAGCGCCGCAACTCGTCAGGGCCGGTCAGTCGTTGCGTCGCAACGCGGCGATGCTCAGCAGCGGCAGGGCGATCCGCGGGCCGTACCAGCGGCGCGCGGCCGCGGCCGGACCGGAGCGCGGCTCCTGCGGGGTGACGGGGAGCGGCGCCGGCAGCCGGACACTGCCGTAGGGGCGCCGACGGGGAGCGGGTGGCTGCGGGGCCTGCTGTGGCGGCGGGTTCACACCGGGCTCAACGAAGCGCCCCGCGCGCGGTGGCGGGCCGTCACGGCCATTCCGCGGATTCTTCTGGGATTCAACCAACGGCCCCCTGTCGCATCGTATGACGCACCTCTACCATGCGTGATCTATATCACTTACCTGAGCTTTACTGTCGGTCCAGCTCCTCCCGTGCAACGCCGTCGGACCGGCACTGGGAACCCGCCCCTTCGCGTCAGGAGACTCCGTGAGCGCCGCACCGACCCTCGACCCGGGGACACACGAGCCGCCCGACTACCGCCAGGTGCAGTCGAGCGCGGAATTCGATGAACTCCGCCGCGCACACCGCTCGTTCGCCTTCCCGGTCACCGTCGCCTTCCTCCTCTGGTACCTCGGCTACGTGCTGCTGTCGAGCTATGCCGGCGGCTTCATGTCCACCAAGGTCCTCGGCCACCTCAACGTCGCCTTCGTCCTGGGCCTCGCCCAGTTCGCCACGACCTTCCTCATCGCCTGGTGGTACTCCCGGCGCGCCGCCGCGCGGCTCGACCCCAAGGCCGAGGCCATCAAGTCCCGCCTGGAGGGCGTCACCCTCCGCAAGGAGGGCGACGCATGAACCTCACCTCTCAGCCGCTCGCGCTCCCGCTCGCGGCCGGCGGCGCGGGTGAGCACCGCACCCTGATCATCACCCTCTTCGCGGTCTTCGTCGCCGCCACCCTCGGCCTCACGGTCTGGGCCGGCCGGCAGACCAAGGGCGCGGAGGACTTCTACGCCGGCGGCCGGCAGTTCAGCGGCTTCCAGAACGGCCTGGCCATCTCCGGTGACTACATGTCCGCCGCGTCCTTCCTCGGCATCGCCGGCGCCATCGCCCTCTTCGGCTACGACGGCTTCCTCTACTCCATCGGCTTCCTCGTGGCCTGGCTCGTGGCGCTGCTCCTGGTCGCCGAACCGCTGCGCAACACCGGCCGGTTCACCATGGGCGACGTCCTCGCCCACCGGATGCGCCGGCGCCCGGTCCGTACCGCCGCCGGTGTCTCCACCATCATCGTCTCGATCTTCTACCTGCTCGCGCAGATGGCGGGGGCGGGCGCCCTGGTCACCCTGCTCCTGGGCATCACCAGTGAGGCGGGCAAGATCCTCGTCGTCGTCCTCGTCGGCGTCGTGATGATCCTCTACGTCACCATCGGCGGGATGAAGGGCACCACCTGGGTCCAGATGGTCAAGGCGGTGCTGCTGATCGCCGGCACCCTGCTGATCACCTTCCTGGTGGCGCTGAAGTTCCACTTCAACATCTCCACGCTGCTCGGCGCCGCCGCCGAGAACAGCGGCAAGGGGTCCGCCTTCCTGGAGCCCGGCCTCAAGTACGGAGCCACCGCCACCTCGAAGATCGACTTCATCTCGCTGGGCCTCGCCCTCGTCCTGGGCACCGCGGGCCTGCCGCACATCCTCATCCGCTTCTACACCGTCCCCACCGCCAAGGCCGCCCGGAAGTCCGTGAACTGGGCGATCGCCATCATCGGTGTCTTCTACCTGATGACCATCGCGCTCGGCTTCGGCGCCGCCGCCCTCATCGAGCCCGGGACGATCATCGCGTCCAACAAGGCGGGCAACACCGCGGCCCCGCTGCTCGCCGAGGCGATCGGCGGCGGCCCCGGCTCCACCGGCGGCGCCGTCCTGCTCGCCGTGATCTCCGCCGTGGCCTTCGCCACCATCCTCGCGGTGGTCGCCGGACTCACCCTCGCCTCGTCCTCGTCCTTCGCCCACGACCTGTACGTCAACGTCCTGCGCAAGGGCCGGGCCACCGAGAAGGAGGAGATCGGCGCGGCCCGCTGGGCGACCGTCGGCATCGGCGCCGTCGCCATCGTCCTGGGGGTCTTCGCCCGCGGGCTGAACGTCGCCGGCCTGGTGGCGCTCGCCTTCGCGGTCGCCGCCTCCGCCAACCTCCCCACCCTCCTGTACAGCCTCTTCTGGAAGCGCTTCACCACCCGGGGCGCGCTCTGGTCCATCTACGGCGGCCTCGCCTCGTCCGTCCTGCTGGTGCTCTTCTCCCCGGTCGTCTCCGGGAAGGAGACCTCGATGTTCCCCGGCGCGGACTTCGGCTTCTTCCCGCTGGAGAACCCCGGCCTGATCTCCATCCCGCTCGGCTTCCTGCTCGGCTGGCTGGGATCGCTGCTGTCCAAGGAGGAGCCGGACGCCGCGAAGTACGCCGAGCTGGAGGTCCGCTCGCTGACCGGTACCGGGGCCCACTGAGACCGGCCGCTGGGCCGTCCCTACAGGGTCCGGGCGGGGTGGCGTCGTAGAGAGCTACGACGCCACTCCGCCCACCTCGTGCTTCTCCGCCCTGCTCGCATGTCACACCCATCACGTAGGCTCGAACACGTACCTGTCCGCGAAGGGCAGACATCGTGAGCCATTTCTCGGGGAGGGGGCCCAGTGCTCATCGACACCTACGGTCGTGTGGCCACCGACCTGCGCGTTTCACTCACCGACCGCTGCAATCTGCGGTGCACCTACTGCATGCCGGAGGAAGGCCTGCAGTGGCTCGCCAAGCCCGATCTGCTCACCGACGACGAGATCGTCCGGCTGATCACCATCGCCGTGCGGGACCTGGGCATCGAGGAGGTCCGCTTCACCGGCGGTGAACCGCTGCTCCGCCCCGGCCTGCCCGGCATCGTCGAGCGCGTCGCCGCCCTCGGCCCCCGCCCCCAGATGTCCCTGACCACCAACGGCATCGGCCTGCAGCGCACGGCCGCCGCACTGCGCGACGCCGGGCTCGACCGCGTCAACGTCTCGCTGGACACCCTGCGGCCGGAGGTCTTCCAGGCCCTGACCCGCCGCAAGCGGCACGACGACGTCCTGCGCGGTCTGGACGCGGCCCGCGCGGCCGGGCTGACCCCCGTCAAGGTCAACGCCGTCCTGATGCCGGGCCTCAACGACGACGAGGCCCCCGACCTCCTGGCCTGGGCGATCGCCCACGACTACGAACTCCGCTTCATCGAGCAGATGCCCCTGGACGCCCAGCACGGCTGGAAGCGCGACGGCATGATCACCGCCGGTGACATCCTCACCTCGCTGCGCACCCGCTTCACGCTCACCCCCGAGGGCCAGGAGGAGCGCGGCTCCGCCCCCGCCGAGCGCTGGCTGGTGGACGGCGGCCCCCACCGCGTCGGGGTGATCGCCTCCGTCACCCGCCCGTTCTGCCGGGCCTGCGACCGCACCCGACTCACCGCCGACGGCCAGATACGCACCTGCCTCTTCGCCACCGAGGAGACGGATCTGCGGACGGCGCTGCGCTCCGGGGCCCCCGACGACGAGATCGCGCGGCTGTGGGAGACCGCGATGTGGGGCAAGAAGGCGGGCTCCGGTCTGGACGACCCGTCCTTCCTGCAGCCGGAGCGCCCGATGTCCTCGATCGGCGGCTGAAGCGCCGAGCGTCTGAGCCGCCGGGCGGCTGAAGCGCTCGGCGTCTGATGCGGTCAGTGGCCGAAGCAGTCGGTCGGCGCAGCGGTCAGTGGCCGGCGGCCGACGCCTCCCACTCCTCCAGCGTCACCACGTCCTTCAGAAAGCCGCGCACACCGAGGAACTGCGACAGATGCTCCCGGTGCTCCTCGCACGCCAGCCAGGTCTTGCGCCGGTCCGGAGTGTGCAGCTTCGGGTTGTTCCAGGCCAGCACCCATACGGCGGCGGCGCGGCAGCCCTTCGCGGAGCAGATGACGGCACTGTCGCCGCGGGGGGCGTCCTGGGGATTCGGGGAGTTCACGGCCTCAACCCTACGTCCTGCGCACGGCCCTCAGGGCCCGCGGACATGACGACGCCGGGCAGCCACGGGGGGAGCCGCCCGGCGTCGGTCCGTCGCTCCGACGGGGGATGCGGAGCGCGTACGCAGTATGTCACGGGGGATGGTGCCTGGTGCACCGGAACTCCATGATTGATCTGAGCTTTTCTTGAGCTTTGCAGACCGCGTCGAGATCAACTGGGGTCGGGCCGCGGGCCGGACGTGCCCGTCGCCGGCCGCTCCGGAACGGACTCCGCGGGGGCGTCGGAGGCCTCCCGCGTCAGCATCGGCCTGGTCGGCGCCGCGATGAACGTCTTCGGGACCGAAGTGGCGTTCTCCCGGCCCGCGTTGGCGATCACCACCGCGATGTAGGGCAGCGCCAGACCCAGCACCAGCGTCGCGATCGCCACCGGCCGCTCGACGTTCCACAGCACCACGGTCAGCACCACGGCCACCGTCCGCACCGCCATCGAGATCACATACCGGCGCTGCCGCCCACGGACGTCCTCGGACAGGCCCTGCCGCGCTCCCGTGATCCGGAAGGCCTGGCCGCTGCTCTGCTTCCGCATCACTTCCACCACCTGCTCAGTCGTGCCGGATTCTCCCCGAAATCCGGTCGGATTCCACGGTACGCCGCGGTCGCGCCGGCTACGAGACCGGGTCGTGCCGTGCCCGCTCGGGCCCCGTCCCCCCGTTGCCCGGCTCCCGGGTGCGCCCGGGCCGCCGTGGGGCGACACTGAGGGGCGAACATCTGCACCGCGTCGCAAGAGGAGGCGTCATGACGTGGTTGTGGGCCATCATCGTGGGCCTGGTGCTGGGCCTGATCGCCAAGGCCCTCATCCCGGGCAAGCAACAGATTCCGCTCTGGCTGACCGTGATCTTCGGCATGCTGGGCAGCGTCCTGGGCAACTGGGCGGCCACCGGCCTCGGGGTCGCCGACACCAAGGGCATCGACTGGGTTCGGCACCTGCTGCAACTGGCTGGTGCGGTCGTCATCGTCGCCATCGGGGACCGTCTCTGGGTCTCCCTGCGCGGCCACAAGAGACACGCCATCTAACAGAGCCACGGACGTCCGGCCCTGACCGGCCCGGGCGCACCCCGGTGGCACCACACGACAGGGCGGCCGGTGCGCACCCGTGCGCACCGGCCGCCCACCGCTTCCGGCTCAGCGGCCGTCGAGCTGCGCCAGCTTCCGTCCGGCCTTCAGGTACGTCACCCCGGCCGTGTCCGCCAGCTTCTCGGCCAGGACCTCGCGCAGCGGACGGACGGCGTCGGCCTCCGCGAGCACCACGGTCTGCTGACCGTCGGCGCCCTCCACGACCAGCCGCAGCGCATTCTGCTTGGCCAGCCGCCGCGCCGCCGAGGCGCTCGGCGTGAACTCCAGCACGGTCGTCAGCACCGTCGCCACCGTCTCGGCGGCGTGCGCGGCGACCTCGACGACCGGCAGCGACTCCACGTCGGAGAACGACTTCTTGGAGAACTGCGCGATGAACCCGGCCCGCGCCGCCATCGCCGCGTCCAGGCCGTACAGCGCGGCCACGACCTCGCCCGCGAGGATCTTCTTCAGATCCATGGGGTGCAGCGAGCGGTCCGCGACCCGGCCCAGGGCGAGCCCGATCTCCTCGTCGGTCCACTCCGTCCAGGCCTTGAGGTACGGCTCCATCAGCCGGTCCGGCACCGACATGATCTTGCCGAAGACATCGTCGGCGGGCGCGCTCAGCCCGACGTAATTGCCCTTGGACTTGGACATCTTGGCGCCCGTGCCGTCCGTGCCCTCGATCAGCGGCATGGTGACGATCAGCTGCGGGGTCTGCCCGCGCAGCTCCATCAGCTTGCGGGCCATCTGCAGATTGAGCAGCTGGTCCGAGCCGCCGAGCTCCACATCGCAGTTGAGCGCCACCGAGTCCAGGCCCTGCGCGACGGGGTAGAGCAGCTCCGTCATGGTCAGACCGGAGCCGGCCGCCAGCCGGTTGCGGAAGTCCTCGCGCTGCAGCAGCTGCGAGGCCGGCACGTGGGCGAGCAGCGCGAGCAGCTCCGGGAAGGTGTAGGGCGCCAGCCACTCGCTGTTCTGCCGGAAGCTGACCTTCTCGAAGTCGAAGAAGGGGCGTACCTGTTCGCGGTAGGTGGCGAGGTTGTGCGCGATGTCCTCGTCGGTCAGCGGCGGGCGCTCAGCGGTGCGGCCCGACGGGTCGCCGATCTTGGCGGTGAAGTCGCCGATGATCAGCGTGACGTCATGGCCCAGCCGCTGGAACCGGCTCAGGATGATCAGCGGGACCGCATGCCCCAGGTGCACATCGGTCGCCGTCGGGTCGATGCCCAGCTTGATGTGCAGGCCCCGCCCGGCCGCCCGGCGCTCCTCGATCCGCTCGGCCAGCTTGTCCACGCCCGGCAGGACCTCGACCGTACGGGACGCGATCAGCTCGGCCTGCTCCTTGGCCGACAGGTCCGTCAGGTCATAAGAGCGCCGGGCCGCCGTCTCCTGGAGCAGCTCCTGGACGGTGGCGTCCGAGGAGAGGTCGGTGGAGAGCAGCGCGATGGCGCGGGCGACGGATTCGCCGAGGCGTGTCATGGCGTTCCTGATCGATCGGTATTTCCCGTGAGGGAGGACAGGGTGCCCCAGAAGGGCCGGGCAGAAGTCTATGGCCAGCGCAGCGGGCCCCACACACGGGTTTGCGCGCGCGGGGCCCGGCGCCGGGCGGGACCGGCCCCGTCACACCCCGCGGCTGACCGAACTCATATGGAAGTCCGCGACCCGCAGGGCCGGCATCGCGGCCCGGGTGAAGTAGTCGCCCCACTCACGCGGCAGGGTCCGCTCCGTACGGCCCGCCTCCACCGCCCGGGACAGCAGATCCACCGGCGACTCGTTGAACCGGAAGTTGTTCACCTCGCCGGTCACCTCGCCGTTCTCGACCAGATAGACGCCGTCCCGGGTCAGCCCGGTCAGCAGCAGCGTCGCCGGGTCCACCTCGCGGATGTACCACAGGCAGGTCAGCAGCAGCGTGGGACCGTCGTGCCCGGAGGCCGCCACCATCTCGTCCAGCGAGCGTGGACCGCCGCCCTCCAGGAGGAGGTTGTCGATACCCGGCGCCACCGGGAGCCCGGTCAGCCCGGCGCTGTGCCGGGTGGTCGGCAGCCGGTGCAGGACGCCCTCGCGGATCCACTCGGTGGGCGCGAGCGGCAGCCCGTTGTCGAAGATCGAGGCGTCGTCGCCGGAGGAGTGCGCCAGGACGAACGGGGCGCACTCCAGACCTGCCGCCCGCGGGTCGCTGCGCAGCGTCAGCGGCAGCTCGCTGAGCCGCTCGCCCAGCCGGGTGCCCGCCCCGGGCCGGGCCGCGTCCGAGCCGTCGGCCGGCCGGGAGAACACCGTACGGCCCTCCGCGGCGTCCCGGGCCCCGGACGACCACATCTGGTAGATCAGCAGGTCGGCGACGGCGGTCGGCGGCAGCAGTGTCTCGTACCGCCCGGCGGGCAGCTCGATCCGCCGCTCCGCCCAGCCCAGCCGCCGGCTCAGCTCGGTGTCCATCACCCGCGGATCGACATCGCTGAAGTCCCGGGTCGCCCGGCCCGCCCAGGCCGAGCGGGGCTCGGCGCCGGAACCGGCCGACTTCGCGTTCAGCTCCAGCGTCCCGGTGGGCTGGTCGTGCCGCAGCCGAAGCCCGGCCGAGGTGCCCAGATACGAGGAGACGACGCCGTGGTGGGCGAAGCCGTACAGCTCCCGGCCGCCGGAGCGGGCCTGCCGGAAGGCCTCGCCGAGCGCCGGTGCGAACGCCGCGAACACCTCCGAGGAGGTCTCGGCGGGCGCGTCGGTGAAGTCGGCGGACGCCTTCTCGCCGCCCACCAGCGGCTGCGCGTCCTCGGCGGGCCCGGCCTCCCGGGCCGCCGCCTCGGCCGCCCGGACCAGCGGCTCCAGCTCGTCCGCCGTCACCGCGGAGCGCGTCACGACGCCGGACGCGGTGCCCTGCCCGCCGTCGACCGTCGCCACGACGGTGAGGGTACGGCCGCGGGTGACGCCGTTGGTCGTCAGCGCGTTGCCCGCCCAGCGCAGATTGGCGCTGGACTGCTCGTCGGCGATGACCACACAGCCGTCGGCCCGGGAGAGCTCCAGGGCCCGCTCGACGATCTCGTGCGGCGTAGTGGTGCGACGGCTCATCGACCGGCCTCCTGCGTCGTGTTCGGCATGCTCACGGGGGCCACGCCCCGGAAGAGCCGGGCCCCGTGCCCGGCCCTACGGAAACGGCGACCGGCGCACCGGACGTACCCCGGGGACATCGCGAACAGCCCCCTCCGACGGGCATCTGTGCAGGTCAGGCGGCTCTTCATGGTCTACCTCAATCCCTGTCCATACCGGTTCGGCCCGGACTCCGCAGGGTCTGGTGACGAGGTGGTGTCGACCTGGGAGCAGAGCCTGTTTCGTGACGACGTCGAGCGTCTGCGGGCGCCCCTCAGGTGCGCCCCGACTCCGCCGACGTGTTGAGGATGTTCACGTTCCGGAACAGGGCCGACGGGCAGCCGTGGGAGACGGCTGCGACCTGGCCCGGCTGCGCCTTGCCGCAGTTGAAGGCGCCGCCCAGGACGTAGGTCCGGGGTCCGCCGACCGCCGTCATCGCGCCCCAGAAGTCGGTCGTGGTCGCCTGGTAGGCCACGTCGCGCAGTTGGCCGGCCAGTCGGCCGTTCCGGATGGCGTACGCCCGCTGCTGGGTGAATTGGAAGTTGTAGCGCTGCATGTCGATGGACCAGGAACGGTCGCCGACGAGGTAGATGCCGCGGTCCACGCCCGAGATCAGTTCCTCGGTGGAGGGGCCGGACGGCGCCGGCTGGAGCGAGACGTTGGCCATCCGCTGGACCGGGACATGGTCCGGCGAGTCCGCGTAGGCGCATCCGTTGGAGCGCGAGAAGCCGGTCAACTTGGCGATTCTGCGGTCGAGTTGGTAGCCGACCAGGGTTCCGTCCTTGATCAGGTCCCAGGACTGGGCGGCCACGCCCTCGTCGTCGTAGCCGATCGTCGCGAGGCCGTGCTCGGCGGTCCGGTCGCCGGTCACGTTCATCAGCGCGGAGCCGTACGCCAGTTTGCCGAGCTGGTCGAAGGTGGCGAACGAGGTGCCCGCGTACGCCGCCTCGTAGCCCAGGGCCCGGTCCAGCTCGGTGGCGTGCCCGATCGACTCATGGATCGTCAGCCAGAGGTTGGAGGGATCCACCACCAGGTCGTAGGTGCCGGCCTCGACCCCGGGGGCGCGCATCTTCTCCGCGAGGTGCTCCGGGATGCGGGCCAGTTCCCCGTCCCAGTCGTAGTGGCCGTCGGTCAGGTACTCCCAGCCGCGTCCGACCGGCGGGGCGAGGGTGCGCATCGAGTCGAAGGCGCCGCTCACCGGGTCCACGGCGACCGCCGTCAGCTGCGGATGCAGCCGCACCCGCTGCTGAGTGGTGCTGGTGCCTGCGGTGTCGGCGTAGAACTTGTTCTCCTGGACGGTCAGCAGCAAGGCGTCCGCATGGGCCACGCCCTCGGCGGCCAGCAGCCGGGCGCTCCAGTCGGCCAGCAGCCCGGTCTTCTCGGCGTCCGGCACGTCGAACGGGTTGATGTCGTAGGAGGAGATCCAGGTCCGGTCCGGATGCACCGGTTCCGCCGCCAGCTCGACCCTCTCGTCGGAGCCCGCGGCCCGGATCACCTTCGCCGACAGCTTCGCCATCGCCACGGCCTGCGCGGCCACTCGCGCCGCCGCGTCCATGGTCAGATCCACCCCGGACGCGAAACCCCAGGCCCCGCCGTGCACCACCCGCACCGCGTACCCGAGGTCGGTGGTGTCGGAGGTCCCGGCCGTACGGGCGTCCCGCAGCCGCCAGGCGGCGCTGCGGACCCGCTCCAGGCGGAAGTCCGCGTGGTCGGCGCCCAGCGCGCGGGCGCGGGCCAGCGCGGCGTCGGCCAGCGCGCGCAACGGCAGCGCCAGGAACGAGTCGTCGAGGGCATGGGGTGCAGGCAAGGAGTCCTCCCGTGGTCGGCGCCTGCATCATCCCCCGCGGGGCGCCCGCGGCCCAGAGCGCAGGGGGGCAGGCACGGTGAGTCGGCCAGGGCGGCGGGGAGCCGGGCCCGGTCGCGACATGGCCGACCGGGCTGCCGGGGAGCGGTCCCGGGGGAGTGGTTCTGTGGGATCCCGACAGTCACCGGCGCATGCGCCTGTCCGTGCTGGATTCCACGGAAGCGCCCCGTGACCGATAGTTTCGTATCGAACGCAGGACGGACAGGAAACGGAAAGGGTGATCTCTTGAGCCGCTCGGTTCTGGTCACCGGAGGTAACCGCGGCATCGGCCTCGCCATTGCCCGTGCCTTCGCCGAGGCAGGCGACCAGGTCGCCATCACCTACCGCTCGGGCGAGCCACCCGCGGGGTTTTTGGCCGTGAAGTGCGACATCACGGACAACGAGCAGGTCGAGCAGGCGTACAAGGAGATCGAGGAGAAGCAGGGTCCGGTCGAGGTGCTGGTGGCCAACGCCGGCGTCACCCGTGACCAGCTGCTGATGCGGATGTCCGAGGAGGACTTCACCTCGGTCCTGGAGACCAACCTCACCGGTACGTTCCGGGTGGTCAAGCGCGCCAACCGCGCGATGCTGCGGGCCCGCAAGGGTCGGGTCGTGCTGATCTCGTCCGTGGTGGGCCTGATGGGCGCGCCGGGCCAGGCGAACTACGCCGCCTCCAAGGCCGGGCTGGTGGGCTTCGCCCGCTCGCTCGCCCGGGAGCTGGGCAGCCGCAACATCACCGTCAACGTCGTCGCCCCCGGCTTCGTCGACACCGACATGACCCGTGTGCTCACCGATGAGCAGCGGGAGGGCATCGTCAAGCAGGTACCGCTCGCGCGGTATGCGCAGCCCGAGGAGATCGCCGCCTCGGTCCGCTTCCTGGCCTCCGACGAGGCCGCGTACATCACCGGAGCCGTCATTCCCGTCGACGGCGGATTGGGCATGGGTCACTGATCAGCATGAGTGGAATCCTTGCAGGCAAGCGCATCCTGGTCACGGGTGTCCTGACCGAGTCGTCGATCGCGTTCCAGGCGGCCAAGGTCGCCCAGAACGAGGGCGCCGAGGTCATCCTCACCGGCTTCGGCCGGCTCTCGCTCGTGGAGCGGATCGCCAAGCGGCTGCCCAAGCCCGCTCCGGTCATCGAGCTGGACGTCACCAACCAGGAGCACCTGGACGGGCTGGCCGACAAGATCCGCGAGCACCAGGGCGAGGGTGCCCGGCTCGACGGCATCGTGCACTCCATCGCCTTCGGCCCGCAGGGCGCCTTCAACTTCCTGGAGGCGGAGTGGTCGGACGTGGGCACCGCGGTGCAGGTCTCGGCGTACTCGTACAAGTCGCTGACGATGGCCTGCCTGCCGCTCATGGAGCACGGCGGTGCGGTCGTCGGCCTCACCTTCGACGCGCAGATCGCCTGGCCGAAGTACGACTGGATGGGCGTGGCCAAGGCGGCGCTGGAGAGCACCAACCGCTACCTGGCGCGCGACCTCGGCCCCAAGAACATCCGCTGCAACCTGGTCTCGGCGGGCCCCATCAAGTCGATGGCCGCCAAGTCCATCCCCGGCTTCGAGGAGCTGGCGGACGTGTGGAACCACCGCGCTCCGATCGGGTGGGATCTGGCCGACCCGGAGCCGGCCGGCCGTGGCGTCGTCGGCATGCTGTCCGACTTCTTCCCGCGCACGACGGGCGAGATCGTGCACGTCGACGGCGGTGTGCACATGATGGGCGCCTGACGCCCCACGCTTCGTCCGTACTGCCCGTCCCGGGGTGCCGGGGCGGGCAGTACGCATGTGTGCCGCGGGAATCCCGCCGTCCGTGCCGCGGCGGGAATTGCACCCTGGTCCGCCCTGCCCCGCCGCGGGAATCACCCCTGTCCGCCCCGCCTTGCTGCGGGTACAACGCCCCCCTGCCTGC
>NZ_SDIG01000122.1:0-20296 GCF_004122755.1 Streptomyces sp. TM32 | reverse complement strand
CTCGAGCTGGAATTGCCTTGGTGAGTCGGCGGCACGTCGACCTCGGCCGCATGTCCAGCGCCATTTGTCGGGCGGGCCGGGTCCGCATCCTGAGATGTCCGCTCATCCCGGAGCGGCGCCGGCCGGCGGACCCGCCTACGCGGTCCCCGTCATCCGGGCGAAGACCACCACGTTGCCCGCGTAGCCGGAGCCCGCCGCATAGGCGCCGCCGCAGGTCAGCACGCGCAGTTCGGGGCGCCCGGTGGTGCCGTAGACCTTCCGGGCGGGGAACTTGTGCTTGTCGAAGACCTGGATCCCGTAGACCTCGAAGACCGCGGTCCGGCCGTCCTTGCGGGTCACCCGGATCGTCCGGCCCTTCTCCAGGGCGCCCAGCCCGTAGAACACCGCCGGGCCGGCGGCGCTGTCGACATGCCCGACGAGGACGGCGGTGCCGTTCTCCCCCGGCGTCGGGGCGTCGGCGTACCAGCCCGCCAGCCCGGGCTCCCCGGCCGGCGGCGCCTCGATCCAGCCGTGCCCGTCCAGGCCCAGCGGCATCAGCGGGGCCGACACCCCGATCGACGCGATCGCCACCCGGGAGGGCACGGACCGGGGCAGCGGGGGCGGCGCCGGGCCGGTGGGCGGGAGGTCGCCGGGGAAGAGCACGCCGCCGGCCGCCGGCTGCGGCGGCCCGTCCGCCTCGCCGGACAGCCCCTGGCGCACCATGCCGAAGCCGATCAGCCCGGCCAGGGCCAGCACGCCCCACCGGGGCCGGCGGGTGGCGGCCGGTTCCCCGGACGCCGCGTCGGTCGGGCCTGCCGGGCTCATCGCTCACCTCCCGCGGCCGCGCGCCCCGCGGTGCACGGTCCGCAGTCGGCACGCCAGGGCCTGACCCATCGGACAGACCCTAGGCCCGCCCGCGGGGCGGCGGCGAGCGCAGGTGGCCGAACGGGTGGCGGCGTCCCGACCGGCTCCTCGGCCGCCCGGCCCCGCCGTGCCGGCTACGGATTCCCGGACACCGTGCCGGTTACGGGGTCTCGAACACCGCCTCGGCCAGCCGCTCGACCTGGTCCGGACCCGGGGACCAGCAGTAGAGCATCACTTCGTCCGCGCCGATCGCCCGGTACGCGGACGCCGAGGAGAGGGGAACGCACGTCCGCCCCCGAATTTCCGCCGCCTGCTCTTCCCCTCCCCTTCCCGCGCCGCCCGGTCATCCCCGGCGCGCCGCCGCGACCGCGGGCGCCGACGACTGGGGCAGCAGATGCGCCCGGGCCGCCGGCAGGTGGAGTTCCACCTCCACCCCGTCCGCGAAGCGGTACGGCCGGTGGGCCAGGACGCTCGCGAGATGGCGGCGCAGGCGGGACAGTTCGGCCCGCACCGTGACCGTACGGCTCTCGTCGCCGAACAGGTCCCGGGCGAGTTCGGCGGCGCTGCGCCCCTGCGGATGCGCGGCGAGGACGAACAGCAGCTCGGCATGGCGCGGCGTCAACTCGTGCACCCAGCTGCCGGCCGGGCCGCTCACGGTGATCGTCGGACCGTCCCGGCCGCTGACGTCCAGCACCACCCGGCTCGGTGTGAGGTCCGGCTCACGGCCCCCGACCCGGATCAGCCAGCCGCCCGGGAGCGGCTCCAGCACACAGCTGCCGTATCGCGGCAGCCACAGCGGCCCGGCCTGGGGCGCCTTGGGCAGCGCCACCCGGTCCGGCGGCGTCAGGCCGGTGACCCCCACCACCCAGCCGTTCGGGTCGACGGCCAGCGCCCGCCCGCCGAGCCGCGCCAGCACCGGCGCCGCGCTCGACCGCAGCCGCTCCAGGGACAGTTGGTGGCGGTCGCGCAGCTCGCCCTCCGCGAGCCGGGCGACCGCGGACACCAGGGAGAGCGTCGTGGGGTGGAAGGAGGGCGCCGGACCGCTGAGGTCCACCGTGCCCAGCAGCCGCCCGTCGCGCGGGTCGTGGAGCGGCGCCGCGGCACACGTCCACTGGTGGTGACTGCGTACGAAGTGCTCCGCGGAGTGCACCAGCACCGGCCGGCGGGCCACCAGCGCGGTGCCGATGGCATTGGTGCCGACGACGCCCTCCCTCCAGTCGGCGCCCTTGTCGAAGCCGAGCCGGTCGGCCATCCGGCGGACCGGCGCGCTGCCGTCCCGCCACAGCACCCGGCCCTCGGCGTCGGTGACGACCATGATCTGCTGCGCGGCGTCGGCGCCCGGCAACAGCCCCTCGTGGAGCACCGGCAGCACTGCCGCCAGCTGGGAGACCTGCCGACGGTGCGCCAACTCCGCGACGGACAGCAGGCGTTGCGGTGAATCCCGGTCCGGGTCCACCCCCGAGACCTGCGCCCGGCGCCAGGATTCGCCGATCACCGCGCGGGGTGCGGCGAGCGGAGCCCCGCCCGTCACCTCGCCCGCGAGCGTGGCCTCGTGGACCGTGGCGAGGCGGCGGGTGGTGGCGCGGACGTCGCGGTCCGACCAGAGGGCGCTGTCGATCGGTCTCTCGCTCACGCTGCTCTCCGTTGTGCACTCCGGTGGGCGGTGCCCAGCGAGCCGTCATCAGGCCGTCCTGGAAGGGCCATTGTTCCGGTCCGTCGCAACGCACTGCAACGCATTGCAACCGTTGTGGCCCATGAGGTGTGTGGGGGACTCTGGTGCCGGCGGCCGGTGGCGCCTCGCCACCGCGGGCTCGCCGGTCACCCGTCGGAGACCCCGCCGGTTGTCGCCGGGGACGCCATCGGCCGCCGCGCGACGTCGGCACGGTGCGGGAGGGGGCTCACCATGGTGTCCGCCGCCCCGCGTCTCGTGGTGATCGGAGCGGACGACGGGGTGCGCCTCGCGCGCGCCGCCCGGCTGGCCGGCCACTACGGGGTCCCCCGGCTGCCCGCCGCCGATCTCCTGCTCAGGCGTCAGCCGCTGCCGGCCGGCGGCTATGTCATCGACAGCGCCCCACAACTCCTCGACGCGGAGCGTGGCATCGGCGGTCTGCGCCCCGCGCTGGCCTTCGCCGACCTCGTCGTGCTGCTGCACGGCGAGGAGTGGACCGGCGCGGACGAGGCCCGCCGCGTGCTGCGCTACTACGAGGCGCGCGGGATGCTGGCCGCCTTTCCGCCGGACGCACCGGACGGCGACCTCATCGTGGCGGTCGACGCGGTGCTGCGCGGCCGCACCGAGGACCCGCCGGACGGGCCGGACGGCGGCCCCTGAGACCGGGAGCGGTGCCGAGTCGGCGCGGCACCGCTCCCCGACCGCCGCGGAGGTGGCCGGCCCGGCGTGGGTGACCTGCCCACCCGTCAAAGGGGCTGGACGTCGGCTTCGGCGGCATCACGGGAGCCCTCGACGAGACGACGCCCGACGCCTTGCTCCTTCCCTGGCCGCTTGTCCGAGAGGGCCGGCACGTCGGGTGCGTCGGGCAGGGGTGCCGCTGTGGGCCGGCGGGCGGCCAGTGCGGCTCCGGCCAGGACCAGGACGGTGCCGACGACCGTGCGGACGGTGACCGGTTCGGAGAGCAGGAGCACGCCCGCGGTGACCGCGACGACAGGTGCGACGTAGGTGATGAACGCGGCACGTGCCGGGCCCTCGGCGCCGATCAGGGCGAAGAACGCGGTGAAGCCGCCCGCGGTGCAGGCGGTGCCCAGGCCGATGACCGCGAGCAGGACCCGGGCCGTGAGCTGCGGAGCCGGTTCCGTGACCGCGGCCACCGCCAGCAGCGGACCGGCGGCCGGTACCAGCATGCCCGCGGCGACGGTCAGGGGCGGCACGTCCGGGAAGAGCCGGTGCATCAGCACCGCGCCCACCGCATAGCAGGCCGCGGCCACCCACACGAGGACGGCACCCGGGCCCGTGCCCGCCACCCCGAGCAGGACGACGACGCCGAGGAAGCCGAGCGCCGCACCCGCCCACGCCCCGCGCGGCGGCCGCCGGCGCTTCCCCCGGAACAGGCCCAGAGCCAGGATGAACAGCGGCTCCGTGGCGATCAGCACGCCGGCGAGTCCGGAGGACACCGTGCGCTCACCCACCGCGATGAGCGTGAGCGGCGCGGCGACCTCCACCGCGGCGAGCAGCAGCAGCGCCCGCCCTCGCTCGCGCAGCAGCCGCGGCAGGCCGCGCCGCCACGCCACCGGCAGGAGGACCAGGGCTCCCAGAGTGACCCGTCCGGCCGCCACGCTCACCGGCCCCAGCCCCTCCAAGGCCACGCTGATCAGGAGGTAGGGCACTCCCCAGAGCACGGACACGGTCAAAAACAGCAGCAGGCCACGGCGGCTCATCGGCACTCCACGGGTCGAAGACCTTGCCCGGATCGGGCAGGTGCCGACCGTACGTACGGGCATCGCCGCGCGGGAATGCACACTGTGCCGCTGAGCCGCCCTTCCACTTGCCGATTGTCAAGTCCCGGGGTGTGATCACGGCATGGCGACCCTTGACCCCACCGACTGGCAGCTGCTCGAACTGCTGCAGCAGGACGCCCGACTCGGCTTCCGCGAACTGGCCCGGCGGGTGGGGCTCAGCCCCCCGGCGGTGGCCGCCCGGGTACGGCGCCTGGAGAGCCTCCAGGTGATCACCGGCTACGGCGCGCGGGTCGACCCGGCCAAGGCCGGCTGGCCCGTCCACGCGTTCGTGGTGCTGTCCACCGCGGGCATCCGCCAGTCCCACCAGACCGCCCACCTCGCGCAGGCCGCGCCGCACATCCTCGAAGACCACCGTGTCACCGGCACCGACGACCACATCCTGCGCGTGGTCGCGAGCGAGATCGGCGCGCTCGAACCGCTCATCGACCAGCTCAACGAGCTCGGCAAGCCGGCGACCTCCTTCGTCCTCTCCTCGCCCAAGGCATGGGCCCCGATCCCGCCGCCCACCGCGTCCGGCTGACGCGGACACCGTGGCGGTCCGGCGGCGGACCGGCGCCGACCGGCCCGGCCCGCCGCGCCGCCGAGCCGACCCCTTCTCCGTCCCGCCGGGTCAGTGCGGCGGGCAGTCGTCGATCTCCGGCCGGGCCCGCTCCGCCACCGCCGCGAGATCCAGTGTGTGCGGCAGTGTCCCGAACGCCGCCCCCGCGTCGCCGCCGAGCCGGGAGGCGCAGAACGCGTCCGCGACCTCGGGCGGCGCGTGGCGCACCAGCAGCGATCCCTGGAGCACCGTCGCCATCCGCTCCACCAGCCGCCGGGCCCGGGCCTCGATGCCGTCCAGGTCGGCGAGTTCGGTGAGCATCGCCCTGATCGCCCGGTCCAGCCGGTGGTCCGCGCCGCGCGCCGTCCCGATCTCGGTCAGGAAGGCGTTCAGCGCGTCGGGTTCGCGGCGCAGGGCCCGCAGCACGTCCAGCGCCTGGACGTTGCCGGCGCCCTCCCAGATCGAGTTGAGCGGCGCCTCGCGCAGCAGCCGCGGCAGCCCCGACTCCTCCACGTAGCCGTTGCCGCCCAGGCACTCCAGCGCCTCGGCCACCACCGGGGTGCAGCGCTTGGTCACCCAGTACTTCGCCGCCGGCACCGCCAGCCGCAGAAAGTGCCGGTCCTGCTCGGTGTTGCCGTCGTACGCCGCCGCCAGCCGCAGCGCGAGGGTGGACGCCGCCTCCGACTCCAGCGCCAGATCGGCCAGCACGTTGCGCATCAGCGGCTTGTCGCTCAGCCGCCCGCCGAACGCCTCCCGGTAGGCGGCGTGGTGCGCCGCCTGTGCCACCGCCTGCCGCATCACCGCCGCCGACGCGGTGACGCAGTCCAGCCGGGTGGCCGCGACCATCTCGATGATGGTGGCCACCCCGCGCCCCTCCTCGCCGACCCGGCGGGCCCAGGTCTGCCCGTCGAACTCCACCTCCGCCGAGGCGTTCGAGCGGTTGCCGAGCTTGTCCTTGAGCCGCTGGATGCGAAACGCGTTACGGCTGCCGTCCGGCAGCACCCGGGGCAGCAGAAAGCAGGTGAGCCCTCCCGGTGCCTGGGCCAGCACCAGGAAGGCGTCCGACATCGGCGCCGAACAGAACCACTTGTGCCCGGTCAGGACGTACTCGCCGGGTGCCGCCAGTGGCTCGGCGCGGGTGGTGTTGGTCCGTACGTCGCTGCCGCCCTGCTTCTCCGTCATGGCCATCCCGGCCAGCGCACCGCCCTTCTCGGCGACCGGCCGCAGCTCCCGGTCGTACACCTGCGAGGTCAGCAGCGGCTCCCACTCTGCCGCCAGTTCCGGCTCGGCGCGCAGCGTGGGCACCGCCGCATGGGTCATCGACAGCGGGCAGCCGTGCCCCGCCTCGGCCTGGGTCCACACGAGGAAGCCGGCGGTGCGCCGCACATGGCCGTCGGGCCGGGACCAGGCGCCGGTCAGCCCGGCCGTGACGGCATGACCGAGCAGCCGGTGCCAGGCCGGGTGGAACTCGACCTCGTCGATGCGGTGGCCGTAGCGGTCATGGGTGTGCAGGACCGGCGGACAGTCATTGGCCTGCTCACCCCACTGCCGGGCGTGCGCGGAGCCGGCCGCCAGGCCCAGGGTGTTCAGCTCCTCGCGTACTTCGTCGAGCCGGGCCTCGGCGACGTGCCGGGCGATGCCCTCGGTGAGGACCGGGTCGCTCCCGAAGACGTTGTATCCGACCAGCGGCGGGGGTTGGTTCGTGACGGTGTGAGTGGTGGCTGCCATGCCCGATACGGTAAGGAGGTGCAGCCGGCAAACGAACCAACCGAGCGGCCCGCGGGGCGCCTGATCAAGGCCCGTGCCCTCTACCGCAATGTCTCCAAGCGCCGGCTGGCCTGGCTTCTGCTCAAGGACACCGTCCACTCCTGCATGACGTACCGGGTCACCGGTCTGGCCGCCGAGGCCGCCTTTTGGAGTCTGCTGTCGCTGCCCCCGCTGATCCTCGGGCTCCTCGGTGTGCTCGGCTACACCCAGGCGTGGATCGGGCACGACACCCTCAACGGCGTCCGGCAGCAGATCCTCTCCGCCGCCGGCACGGTGCTGTCCGGCCGCGGCGTGAACGAGATCGCCAAGCCGCTGCTGCACGATGTGTTCACCGGCCGCCGCCCCGATGTCATCTCCATCGGCTTCGCCATCGCCCTGTGGTCCGGCTCCCGGGCGATGAACGTCTTTGTCGACACCATCACCATCATGTACGGCCTCGACGGGCGGCGCGGCATCGTGCGGACCCGGCTGCTGTCGTTCGTGCTGTACCTCGCCGCGCTCCTCGTCGGCGCCGTCACCCTGCCACTGATGGTCGCCGGACCGGACGCCGTCGTGAGCTGGGTGCCGGCCAGCGAACACATCATCCGGGCGCTGTACTGGCCGGTCGTCCTGATCCTCTCGGTGGCCTTTCTGACCACGCTCTATCACGCGTCCGTACCGGTCCGTTCGCCCTGGCCCGAGGACATTCCCGGCGCGGTGGTGGCCCTCGGCATGTGGGTGCTCGGCAGCTTCCTGCTCCGCCTCTACCTCACCTCGACGGTCGAGGGCCCCACGATCTACGGCTCGTTGGCCGCACCGGTCGCGGTCCTGCTGTGGATCGGGGTGTCCGCCTTCGCGGTGCTGGTCGGGGCCGCGATGAACGCCTCACTCGACCGCGTGTGGCCCTCGGTCGCCACGGCCGCGGCCCGCGAGGAGGCCGCCCGCCGGCTGGAGGCCAGGGCCGCGGCGAAGCCCGCGGGTGAGGCGGCGGAACCGGGGGAGCCCAAGGGCACGGCAGAGCCCAAGGGCACGGCAGAGCCCAAGGGCAAGGGGGACGACGGGGAGCGGGGCCGGGGCGACGGACGCGACGGGGCCGGCGGCGAGCGGCCCGACACCGGCGGGGAGCGGGGCAGCGACGACTGAGCCGACCGGGCGGGCCGGGCCGCGGATCTTACGGACCCATGACACGGCGCTCCGTGCGCGGGTTCCAGCGCCCTCTCCCGCTTAGCGTGACCGGCATGCGTGTACTGGTCACCGGCGGCGCCGGCTTCATCGGATCGCAGGTCGTCGCGGCGCTCCTGGCGCGCGGGCACGAGCCCGTCGTGCTCGATGCGCTGCTTCCCTCGGCGCACCCCGAGCCCCCGCCCCCGCGTCCCGGGGAGCGGCGGATCGTCGCCGACGTACGGGACCGGGCGGCCGTCGACGCGGCCCTCGACGGGGTGCAGGCGGTCTGTCACCAGGCCGCGATGGTGGGCCTGGGCAAGGACTTCGCGGATGCGCCCGACTATGTGGGCTGCAACGACCTGGGCACCGCGGTGCTGCTGGCCGCGATGGCCGCGGCCGGTGTGCGGCAGCTGGTGCTCGCCGGGTCGATGGTGGTCTACGGGGAGGGGAGCTACACCTGCTCCCGCCACGGAGCGGTGCGGCCCGGGCCGCGGGCGGAGGCCGAGCTGGCGGCGGGGCGGTTCGAGCCGCGCTGCCCGCGGTGCGGCGCGGAGTTGCGGCCGGGGCTGGTCGGCGAGGACGCGCCCACCGATCCGCGCAACGTCTACGCGGCGACCAAGCTCGCCCAGGAGCACCTGGCCGCCTCCTGGGCGCGGGCGACCGGCGGCCGGGCCGTCTCGCTGCGCTATCACAACGTCTACGGGCCCGGGATGCCGCGCGACACCCCGTACGCGGGAGTGGCCTCGTTCTTCCGCTCGGCGCTGGCCCGCGGGCAGTCGCCGACGGTCTATGAGGACGGCGGCCAGCGGCGGGACTTCGTCCATGTGCGGGACGTCGCGGCGGCCAACGCGGTGGCGCTGTGGGCCCTGCCGGACCGCGCGCCGGGGACCCTGACGGCGTACAACACCGGCAGCGGAGTGCCGCACACCGTCGGGGAGATGGCGCAGACCCTGGCCGCGGCGTGCGGCGGGCCGCCGCCCGTGGTGACGGGGGAGTACCGGCTGGGCGACGTACGGCACATCACCGCATCGTCCCGGCGGATCGCCGCGGACCTCGGGTGGCGGGCGGCGACCGGATTCACCGAGGGGATGGCGGAGTTCGCCCGCGAAGGGATGCGGGCGGCTCCGTCCGCACGGCCCGCGGCGTCCACGTCGTCCGTGTGTCCCACGAACCCGATGTCCTGATGTTCCGCTTCCGAAGTGCAGGTGACGGCATGACCCCCTCCCCTTCCTCCGCGCCCTCCCCTTCGTCCCCGTCCCCAGGCCTCCGGCCCGGCTCGGTGGATGTCGTCCTGCCGTGCCTCGACGAGGCCGCCGCACTGCCCTGGGTGCTGGCCCGCATCCCGGCCGGCTGGCGGGCGATCGTCGTGGACAACGGCTCCACCGACGGCTCGGCCGAGATCGCCCGCGGCCTGGGCGCCACCGTGGTGCACGAGCCGCGCCGCGGCTTCGGTGCCGCCTGCCACGCCGGACTGCTCGCCGCCGACGCGGACATCGTCTGCTTCTGCGACTGCGACGCCTCCCTCGACCCGGCGCTGCTCACCCCGTTCGTCCGGGCCGTCCGCGACGGCGACAGCGATCTGGTGCTGGGCCGCCGCCGCCCCGAGGGGCGCGGCGCCTGGCCGCCGCACGCCCGGCTCGGCAACTTGGCGCTGGCCCGGATGTTGCGCCGGCGCACCGGACTGCGGCTGCACGACCTCGGCCCGCTGCGCGCAGCCCGGCGCACCGACCTGCTCGGCCTCGGCCTCACCGACCGCCGTAGTGGCTACCCCCTGCAGATGGTCGTCCGGGCCGCCGACGCCGGCTGGCGCGTCGAGGAACGCGAGGTGCCCTACCGGCCGCGCACCGGCCGCTCGAAGGTCACCGGCACCTGGCGCGGCACCTGGCATGCGGTGCGCGACATGCGCGCCGTCTTGAGTCGGCCGCCGCTGACGCCCCGTACCGAGGAGACGGCCCGATGACCGGGTCCACGGACCAGCCGGTCCGGCCGGGGCCCACGACGGTCCTGGTCATCGCCAAGGAACCGGTGCCGGGGCGGGTCAAGACCCGGCTCACCCCGCCCTACTCCCCGCACCAGGCAGCCTGGTTGGCCGAGGCCGCGCTGTACGACACCCTGCAGGCCGTCCGTGCGATGCCCGCCCGGCGGCGGGTGGTCGTCCTGGACGGCCGCCCGGGGAACTGGCTGCCGGCCGGCTTCGACGTCCGGCAGCAGAGCCCCGGCGGTCTCGACGAGCGGCTCGCCGCGGCCTTCGCCGGAAGCGCCGGCCCGACCCTGCTCATCGGCATGGACACCCCGCAGGTCACCCCCCAACTCCTCGCCCCGGCACTGGACTTCGGTGCCTGGGACGACTGCGACGCCTGGTTCGGGGCGGCCGACGACGGCGGGTTCTGGGCGCTCGGTCTGGCCGCTCCCGACCCCCGGTTGCTGCGCGGTGTCCCGATGTCCACCGACCGCACCGGCGCCGCCCAGCGCGCCCGGCTGACCGCCGCCGGACTCCGGGTACGGGACCTGCCGCCGCTGCGCGACGTCGACACCGCGGCCGATGCCGAGCAGGTCGCCGCCGCGGCACCGGACGGCCGCTTCGCCGCCACCCTGGCCCGGCTGACGGGGGTCACCGGACGATGAGCACTGTCCTACCGCCCATGACACGCACCGACCGGCAGCACCCCGTCTCCTGGGGGAGCGGACCCGTACCCAGATGCGGTACGCGGCACAGACCGGCTGGGCCCCGCCGGGCCGTGGGCCGACACCGGCACAGCGGATCAACTGCCGGGTGCCGAACGCTGCTTCGTCTCCCTGCGACGCCGGGCCGCCCCACGCAGCCGCGGCGGAAGTGTACGGCACAGCAGCCACAGGGCGGACAGCGCGCACAGCCCGGCGGTGAGCAGCAGCCAGCGGGCCAGGAACACCCCGCCGGGCAGGCCCGTCCCGGCCTCGTAGTGCGCCGCCGCACCGGGGTCCCATGAGCCCGCGATCAGCGGGAACCACACCAGCAACAGCATCCCCGACACCGCGGCGGGGACCCGGACGTACCCGGTCCGGGCCCGGTGCCGGGGCCCTTGTGCCGTGCGGCGGGCCAGCGCACGGTCGGCGGACGCATACAGCGGCAGCAGCACCAGATCGTGCAGCAGCGCCGCCCCGACGAACCACACGAGTACCAGCGGCCACTGGCCGCCGGCCAGCAGCCGCAGTCCCGCATAACCGGTGAGCGCGAACGAGGCGAGCATCAGCAGCAGATGCAGCGGCCCCTCGCCGTACCGCAGCCGGCGGCGCAGCGCGCCCACCGCCCGGACTGCCCGCGCACGCCACACCACGAGCCGCGCCCGCACCCTCACCCCTCCGCCCCGAACGTCAGCCGCGAGACCCACTTGGTGTTGAGCACCCCGGGGGCCGCCGGGACGATGATCCGCGCCGGATAACCGTGGTCCAGGGACAGCTCCGCACCACCCACCCGCAGCGCGAGCAGCGACCGCGGATCGCGCACCTGGTTGTCGCGCAGCGCGGCCCGGCGGAACGCGCCGTGCGCCTGGAGCGATTCGACCAGCACTCCGGGCGCCTGCGCACCGAGACCCACCAGCGCGGCGAGGTCCCGTAGCCGCACCCCGCCCCACTGCTGGTCGTCGGTCGACCAGCCCTCGACACAGGCGATCGGCAGCGCCGCCTCGTGCTGCGGCAGCGTCAGCAGCCGGGCGCGGCTGAGCCGTACGCGCCGCCCACCGCCCTCGACCGTCAGCCGCCAGTCGTCGCCGGTGTCCCGGGCCCGGATGCCGAGGGCCGCGGCGGTCTTGTTGATCTGGAAGGCGTTCGGGCCGCTGCCCGGATCCCGTCCGCCGTGCGGCGCCAGCAGGGCGGTACGCCGCCATCCTCCGCCGATGCTCTGCCCCGCCGATGTCGCGAACAGCACCAGCGAACCGGCCCCGACCAGACCCAGCGCACCGCGCCGGGTCACGGTCGGCCGGTCCGGCAGGGCCGCCACCAGCCCGGTGTCGTCGGCCGCCGCCGGCGGGTCGCGGCGCTCGCGCAGCGCCCGCACGGCCCGGGGCAGACGCAGCACGACATGCACGGCGAACGCGCCGATGAACACCCACGCACCGTAGAAGTGCAGCGGATAGAACGAGCCCGGGAAGACGTAATCCAGCTGGATGTTCAGCAGCCCGGTGACGAACTCGAACAGCACCCCGCCGACCAGCAGCAGCAGCGACATCCGCTCCAGCGCATGACCGACGGACCGGGCCGGCGGCAGGGTGAACAACTTGGGGATCACCGACCACAGCTTCGCCAGCACCACGGGCACCAGCGTGATCCCCAGGGTGACGTGCAGTCCCTGGGTGAGGCGGTAGAGCCAGTGCGGACCGGTCGGCCAGCTGAAGAGGTAGCAGCCCAGCAGTCCCTTGCCGGGCGTCTTGTCGTTGACGCCGCCGACCAGATCCGGGTTGTACGCGGCGTACGACAGCAGACCGGTCACGAACAGCAGCGTGATCCCGGCCAGCAGCACGGCGCCGAGCACCGCGGTCAGCCATGGGCCGCGCAGCGGACTGCGCCAGAACGACGGCGAGGTCGGGGGAGTGAGCGAGGGGCGGTCACCCATGGTGTGTCCTCGGCGGTCGGTGCGACGGCGGTCCGTCGCGCGTGAACTGCCCGGCGATCGGGGCCGGACGGGACCTGGTGGCGACGCTATGCCGCGACCGGTGTGCCGAGGGGCGGTGACCCAGGACGAAACTCCGACATCGGCGGAACGGCGGAACGGCGGAACGGCGTCGGCAGAATCTGACGGAACGGTGACGCGCCGGCCGCCGGGCGGCCCGGGCCGCCCGGCGGCGCCTAGCGTGCTGCTGTGACTCCCCGCGTGACCACCGATGTGACTCCCCGTGCGACCACCGAAGAACCTGCCGGGTACCGAGCCGATCTGCGGGCGGCAGCGGCCGGCCTCCTCCTCGTCACGGCTGCCGCCGTCGTGGGCACGGTCATCGAACGGAGCAACGGCAGTCTGCACGTCAACTGGCCCCCGCTGTACGCCTCGTGGTTCCCGCACCTGGGCCCCGGCACCCCCGCCGCGCTCGCGGTCGGCGCCGCCGTGATCCTCCACGGTCCGTCACTCGCGGCCCGGCTGCCCTGGCGTCGGCTCGTCCTGGCGGGCTGGGTCGCCGCCCTGGCCTGGACCTGGTCGCTGGCGCTGATCGACGGCTGGCAGACCGGCATCGCCCGGCGCCTCACCACCGCATACGAGTACCTGACCGTCATCCGCCGCTTCGACGACGCCGGCGCGGCGGTGCGCGACTTCACCCGCCACATCCTCAACAACGGCCCGGACCACTGGCCCGCCCATGTCGCCGGGCACCCCCCGGCCGCCGTGCTCACCTTCGTCGGCCTGGACCGCATCGGGCTCGGCGGCGGTGGCTGGGCCGGGGTCTGGTGCCTCACCGTCGGTACCTCCGCCGTGGCCGCGGTCCTCGTCGCGCTGCGCGCCCTCACCGACGAGCCGACCGCCCGCCGGGCCGCCCCGTTCCTGGTCCTTGCCCCGTCCGCCGTGTGGGTGGGCACCTCGGCGGACGGCTATTTCGCGGCGGTCGCCGCCTGGCCCCTGGCCCTGCTCGCCCTGGCCGCCACCCGCCGCTCGCGCCACCCTGCCGCCGCCGCCCTGGCCTCCGGGGTGCTCTTCGGCCTGGCCTGCTATCTCTCCTACGGCCTCACCCTGATCGCGGTGATCGCCGGCGCGGTGCTGTGGCTCACCCGGACCCTGCGCCCGCTGCCCTTCCTGGCGGCCGGTGCCGGGGCCGTCGCTGCCGCCTTCACCCTGGCGGGATTCTCCTGGTGGGAGGGCTATCAGCTGCTGGTCGAGCGCTATTACCAGGGCGCCGCGGGCGTCCGCCCGTACGCCTACTGGGTGTGGGGCAACCTCGCCTGCACCGTGCTGATCACCGGCCTGGCGACGGTGGCCGGGGTGCGCCGCACCCTCGTGGCGGCCCCCACCGCCCTGCGGGGGCCGCGGCCGTCCGCCGGACCGCCGCGCGACCCCGCCGACCGGCTGGTCGTCCTCGTGCTGAGTGTGCTGCTCGCCGTGCTGGTCGCCGATCTCTCCGGGATGAGCAAGGCGGAGACCGAACGGGTATGGCTGCCGTTCGCCGCCTGGTTGCCGGCGGCCTGCGCCCTGCTGCCCGCGGCCCGGCAACGCCACTGGCTGGCGGCCCAAGCCGTCCTTGCCCTGCTCCTCAACCACCTTCTGTACACCGGATGGTGACGGGGAGTCGGTTCAGGGTGGGCGGGCTCAGGCGAGGTAGGGACGGGTCGAGTTGACCCGGCCGGGGCGCAGGATGCGGAGCGGTCCGCGATTGCAGGACGGGCACTCGGCGCGGGTCAGCGGGGAGGCGACGCGGACGCCGCGGGTGAAGTAGTCGGCGCGCCGGTGGCCGGCCAGATCCGTGGTGTGCCGGATCTCGTACTCCTCTTCCCAGCCGTGCCCGCAGTGCAGACAGACGAAGGAATATGCCTCGTGAACCGTCTCGGTGTCCCGTTCCATGGTGATCACGCCCTCTCCCGGGCCCGCCGCGCTCGCACCGGGTCCGGATGCATGCCGCTCCTCCCATTATGGCGCTGTGCGACGGTGCGCGGGGGGCCGGATCCACGGGCTGTGGATCGCTGCCGGCAGCGCCTGCGACCAGGCACGATGCCGTCACCGGGTATAAAGGCGCCATGGGGCACGACGCGCACGGCGTACCGCGGCCGGCCGGGGTGGCCGCGCCCGGCAGCCATCTCGACCACGACCTCGACCACGACGTCGAGGAGGTCATCGCCGCGGTGCTGACCGCCTCCCGGCTGCTGGTGGGGATCTCCGCCCGGGCACTCGGCCGGACCGCACCCTCCCTCACCCTGCCCCAGCTGCGGGCCCTGGTGGTGCTGGAGAGTCAGGGGCCGGTCAAGCTCGCCTCGCTGGCCGGTGCGCTGGGCGTCAATCCGTCCACCGCGATGCGGATGGTGGACCGGCTGGAGGCAGCCGGCAGCGTCACCCGGCAGGCCAACCCCGGCAACCGCCGCGAGGTCGTGCTGAGCCTCACGGAGCCGGGCCGGGCGCTCGTCGAGGAGGTGCTCGCCGCCCGGCACACGGAGATCGCCGCGATCGTGTCCCGGCTGCCGGCCGGCGAACGCGCCGGGCTCATCGGCTCGCTGCGGGCCCTGACCGACGCGGCGGGCGAGCCGCCGGTGGCTCCGCGGCCGGCCCCGCCGCCGGAGTCGGCCGCGCCGTAGCCGGGCCGGAAGTCAGTTCCGGCTGTGCTCCAGGGCCTGGTACACCGCCCGGACCAGCCCGGCGTTGCGTGGATCGAGGCCCGTGGTGCCCCCGCCGTACTTGTTCATGGTGTACGCGTACGACAGCCGGTTCTCCGGGTCCGCGAAGGCGTACGAGCCGCCCGCGCCGCCGTGTCCGAACGCCCGCGGATTGGGCCCCGCCTGGCCCTGGTGGTTGAGCATGTAGCCCAGCCCCCAGCGGTGTTCGTCGCTGTCCGGGGCGAGTGCGCCGATGGTCAGATCACGCTCGCCCGGCAGGCTCTGCGACCGGCGCATCGCCTCCAGGGTGGCGGGCCGCACGAGCGCGCCGCCCACCAGCGCGCCGTACACGGTCGCCAGCCCGTGGGCGGAAGCGTGCGCGTTGCCCGCCGGGATCTCGGCGGACCGGTAGGCGGCGCTGTTGACATCGCCGGTGGGGACGTACGTCAGCGCCAGCGCGACGACGGCATACGGATGGTCGGACAGCGCCGTGAACGGCGGCTTCGGCAGGCCGGGGAGCTGCCGGGCGAGCCGTGCCTCGTCCAGCTGCCCGACCATGTCGGCACAGCGGACGTGCTCCTCGGCGGGGGTGCCGATGAACACGCGCGCGCCCAGCGGCCCGGTGATCTCGTTGCGCAGGAAGGTGCCGAGGGACTGCCCGGTGATCCGCCGGACGACCTCGCCCACGAGGTATCCGAAGGTCACCGCGTGATAGCCCTGTGCGGTGCCCGGCTCCCACCACGGTTCGGTGGCCGCCAGGGCGGCGCACACCCGGTCCCAGTCGTAGGCGTCCCGTGCGGACAGCCGCTCACGGGGGGCGATCAGCCCGGCGCGGTGGCTGAGCAGCCAGCGCACGGGGAGGTCCTGCTTGCCGGCCTGAGCGAACTCGGGCCAGTAGTGGGCGACCGGGGCATCGAGGTCCAACTCGCCGCGGTCCACGAGGAGATGGGCACACAGCGCGGTCATTCCCTTGGACGTCGAGTAGACGTTGACGAGGGTGTCGCGCTCCCAGGCGCGGGCCCCGGCCGCGTCCGCGTGGCCGCCCCACAGGTCGACCACCGCCTCGCCGTCCACGATCACCGCGACCGCCGCGCCGACATCGCCGTGCTCGCTGAAGTTCCGTGCGAAGGCTTCCCGTACGCCCGCGAAACCCGGTGCGCAGTGGCCGTTGACGGTGGCTGGTCCCACGGTGGCTCTCCTCGCGTCGTCCGTGTGCGGTCATCCCGTGCTTCCGTATCTGCGTACGGCGTACGTATCGGATGATCCGCCCGGGTCGATGCCCATGGCAACCATGTGAGGCCGGACGGCGGAGTATCGGCGTGGTGCGGCGCCGCGGCGGCCGGGGCAGGGGTGCTGCCGTACCGCCGCGGCCGGTGAAACCCCAGGTCGGCGGCCTCGGCGCGCGCCCCGACGCGAGGACATGCGGCGGCCGGGGGAGGGCCCCTGAGGGGCGGGGGCCGGTAGCGTCGCCCGTGCCGCCCGGAGGCGCGTCAGGTCATCTTCCCCCCGACCGATGAATCGGCCCGGCGGGCGCGGTCCACCCCACCGAACCCGCAGGTCCACGCCCATCGGAGGACGCCATGTCTGCCACCACGCCGCCCGCCACCGCCGTCCAGCCGGTGGTCGTCACCCCCGACCTCGACCGGCTGCGGGACTTCTACCGCGAGCTGGCCGGCGCGGAGGAGTTCACCCGGGTGCCCGAGGAGGGCCCGGCCTTTTTCGTCGGACTGCGGGTCCGGGGCTCGGAGCTGGGCCTCGTCGCGGACCCGAACGTGGCGACCGGCACCCCGACGCGCATCCTGCTCAGCCTCGCCGTCGCGGACGTCGACACCCTCCTGGACCGGGTCGAGCCCCTCGGCGGAACGGTGCGCAGCCCGGCCCATGACATGCCCTGGGGGCGGCGGGTCGCCCACATCCAGGACCCGGACGGCAACGCGGTCAACCTCACCCAGCAGATCTGACCGGGGCGGCGCCCGCCCTCCTTCGGGGCCGTCGGCCGTGCCGGAGTCGGCCGGTCAGCTCTGGTTCTGCTCCAGCGCGTGGAGGTAGGCGTCCATGAAATGGTCCCGGACGCCGTCGGAGGTGGGCGCGAGGGCATCGGCGGTGAGGCCTCTGGCATGGTCGAGCACGCCGCTGAGCAGCGGCATGGTGTGGTGGATGGCGCCCTTGGAGTCGATGTAGCGCAGCGCGGAGACGTGATGGAAGGTGGGCTCCGGGGGCAGCTGCGGCACGATGTCGTTGTTGTTGACGAAGCGGTACATCCGGTCCGAGAAAGCCGTATTGAAGTCCTTGGACAGCTGTCTGTCGCAGGTGCGCGGCTGGCCGAAGGTGTAGACGCCGTTGGCCGTCACATGCGGTTCCTCGAAATGCAGCCGGGCCCCCGCCAGCATCGCCAGCGCCCCGCCCAGGCTGTGGCCGGTGAACCACACCGTCTGGCCGTTGTCGCGGAACTCGTCGACGGCGGCGCGGACCTGCGGCCAGACGGACTGCAGGGCCTCGGCGAAGCCGTAGTGGACGTACCCCCGGCCGCCGGGGCCGGGCCATGGCGGAGTGGTGGCGTCCGAGAGCCAGTCGCGCAACCGGTCCGGCTCCGTCCCGCGGAAGCTGGTGATGATCATGCTGTGACCGCCGAGGGTGTACGCCTGGGTGTCCTCCAGCGGGAACGGTGGACGGAACGTGGTGTGGTGATGGCGCACCCGGTCGAAGCCCCAGGCCCGGGCGGCGGCATCGACGGCTGCCTCGTCCTGGTAGGCGAGCGCGGCGGCGCGCGCCATGGCGAGTGCATGGCGGACGGTGTAGCCGGTGGCTTTCTGGTCGATCGCGGTGCTGGTCAACGAAGGCTCCTGGTGGTCGACGGTGGATGCGGCGGTTGCCGGGCCAGGGTCTGTCGTTTGGATCAGGCCCTGGGCGCGCCCTCCGCCCCTGATTACAGAGAGCTTGCACTGGCTACTCAGCGTAACTCCGGGGCGGAGCGCTGTGCCGTGCCGCCCGTTCAAACCACTCGTTCGAGCCTCCGGTCGCACACAACGGGCCGCCGGGCGAGCCTGGAAGCGTTCGGCTCCGGAGGACGGTCCACGAAGGAAGGCCCCACAGTGAACGGCGCACAGCAGGCGGCACACGCGGAACATGTACCGGCCGAGGTGATGGTGGAACTGGAGAGCTGTGCGACCCAGGACGCACATGCGGTCTTCAGCGCGCTGCGCACCACCTTCAGCTCCGACCGGGAGGCGGACGACGTACCCGAGGAGATGGCCGGCCCGGGTGCGACCGTGTGGACCTCGACCTTCGACGTGAGCGACCGCAAGGCCGCGGCCGAGCCCCGCCGCCTGTCCGCACCGGTCGTGGTCAGCCTCCAGGGCGGCTACTGGGCGGTTGACGAGCTGTGCAGGGGCCTGGAGTCGGCGTTCGCGGTGCGTGTCCTCGGCACCGCGGCCGGCGACCAGGAAAAGGAGGTCGAGCTGCGGCTGGAGACCCGCTAGGGAGCAGCGGAAGGGGGCGGACGGGGGGACCACGGGGATCACGACCACGGCGCAGAACGACGGCCCGGGCCGCAGCACCTGTCCCAGGGCCCGGCGCGGAAAGGCAGGAGCGAGTGGAGCCCACCTCACCTCCGGCGGACGGCGGCGCTGCCGCACCGGCCGCCGAGTCGCGTTCCGAGCTGGTCCTGCACGTCAACGACGTGGCGTACACCGTGACCGTGGACCACCGGACCACGGTCCTGGACCTGCTCCGCGAACACTTCGTTCTCACCGGTGCCAAGAAGGGCTGCGACCACGGACAGTGCGGCGCCTGCACGGTGCTCGTCGACGGGCGGCGCGCCAACAGCTGTCTGCTGCTGGCCGTGGCCCAGGACGGGCGGCACCTCACGACGGTCGAGGGCCTGGCCGACGGGGATCGCCTGCACCCCCTCCAGGAAGCCTTCCTGGAGCGCGACGCGTTCCAGTGCGGCTACTGCACCCCGGGCCAGCTCTGTTCGGCCGCCGGTGTGCTGGCCGAGGCCGCGGACGGCTTCCCGTCCCACGTCACCCCGGCCACCGCGGACCCCACCGCACCGGTCGCGCTCACCGCCGACGAGATCCGCGAGCGGATGAGCGGCAATCTGTGCCGCTGCGGCGCCTATCCGCGGATCGTCGAAGCGGTCGCGGACGCCTGCGCCGGGCCCGGCGGAACCGCTCCGTCCGAGGGCCAGGAGGTGGCGCGGTGAAACCGTTCGGATATCTGCGGGCGACCAGCGTCGAGGAGGCCGTACGGGCCGCCGCCGGCCGGCCCGGCGCCCGCTTCCTTGCGGGCGGCACCAACCTCGTCGATCTGATGAAACTGGGCGTGGAGGCACCGCCGCTGCTCATCGACGTCACCCGGCTGCCGCTGGCGGACATCGAGGAACTGCCGGACGGCGGGCTGCGGATCGGTGCGATGGTCCGCAACAGCGACCTCGCGGCGGCCGTCCCCGTACGCGAGCGCTATCCCGTCCTGTCGCAGGCGCTGCTGGCCGGCGCCTCGGGGCAGCTGCGGAACACCGCGACCACCGGCGGCAATCTGCTCCAGCGCACCCGCTGCCTGTATTTCCAGGACACCACCAAGCCCTGCAACAAGCGCTCCCCGGGCACCGGCTGCCCGGCCCGCGACGGTGTGCACCGCGACCTGGCCGTCCTGGGCCACTCCGCGCACTGCGTCGCCACCCAGCCCTCGGACCTGGCGGTGGCCCTGGCCGCCCTGGACGCCGAGGTGCAGCTGCACGGCCCCGACGGGGAGCGCACGGTAGCGGTGACCGACTTCCACAGGCTGCCCGGCGACCGGCCCGAGCAGGACACCGAGATCCGGCCCGGCGAACTGCTCACCGCCGTCCGGCTCCCGCCGGCCGCCCTCGGTGCGCGCTCCCGCTACCGCAAGGCCCGCGACCGCGCCTCCTTCGCGTTCGCCCTGGCCTCCGTGGCCGCCGTACTGGAAGTGCGGGACGGCGTCGTGGGGCGGGCGGCGCTGGCGTTCGGCGGGCTCGCGCACCGGCCGTGGCGGGCCCGTGCGGCCGAGGAGGTGCTGCACGGCGCACCCGCCACCGAGGACACCTTCGCCCGCGCCGCGGACGCCGAACTCGCCGCCGCCCGCCCGCTGCGCGACAACGCCTTCAAGGTCGAGCTCGCCCGCAACCTGGCCGTCAGCGTGCTGGCCGGCCTGGCGCGCCCGGCCGCCGACCGCTGACCGAAGCCCCCGGCCCCCGACCGCCGACACCACGACGACCGGAGCGCCACTGCCGTAGCCGTCCCCCCGATCCCCGCC
>NZ_SDIG01000121.1:0-20417 GCF_004122755.1 Streptomyces sp. TM32 | reverse complement strand
GTGGGAGGCGGGGTGGGGTGCGGGCCCTGGGGTGCCGCACCCCACCCGTCAGCACTCGCGGTCAGCAGAGCTCGGAGCTTGCTGTCAGCCGAACTTGATGGAGGTCGTGTTGTCGGACATGTTGGGGATGTCGCCGAAGTGAGGTTCCCGCTCGCCCGGCGCCAGGGAGAAGCGGGCGCCGGTGAAGTGCACCCCGGTGTAGAAGGTGACCTTGCGCCTGCCCTGGTTGATGGCGGAGCTGATCGTGTCGTTCCAGCCGTCCTTCTTCAGGTTCCACATGTTCTCCGTGAAGGTCGTGTTCCTGTTCCGGTAGTTGGCGTCCTGGAAGACCTTGACCTTGTCGCCCTTGGCCAGGGGCGCCACGACGTCGGTGTGGCCATGGGCGAAGGCCGGCAGCGCGGCGCCGAGTGAGAGTGCAACGGCGGCGGCGCCGGCGGCGGCGATGACGCGGATACGCATGAGGTGCCCTCTTTCGTTAGTCCTTGGACGTGCTGTAGGTGAGCCAGGCGGCGTACCCGGCCCACGTGATGTGCTGCCTGGTCCGCCCACCTGACGACCGGCTACGGGTCAGCCCGTGCCGGGGCGTTCAGCTGCTGGTCCGGCCTGTGCCGTCCTGCTGCCACCATCAGAATGCCGGGACGCCCATGAGGCGTCGTTAGCGGTGATTCCACAGCCCCTTGGCTCTGCATCCACTGGCTCAGGGCGGCCCCAGGGCGTCGCGGGGCAGCGGGACGTCGTCTGGTGGAGGCCGGGGACCTCCCACTCGTCCGCACGCACGACGTCACCGCCCCCCCCGCGACCAGATCCTCGCCCACCTCAAGATCCGGCGCATTCTGATCAAGCTCCGTCCCGATTCCGTCCGCGCCCCCACGGTGGCGGGTCGTGAGCGCGCCGTTCAGCGGCGCTCGCCGGCGGCCGGGTGCCTTGACCCCGAAGGGGAGGCCGTCGAGGATCGCGCCATGATGCGAGCGCGGAGCAATACGGTCGACGGAGTCCTGCGGCGCAGCGCCCGTCGGGTGCCCGGGCGGACCGCGGTGCGGTACGGGGCGCGGGCCTGGACGTACCGGGAGCTCGACGACGCGGTGACCGCCGCGGCCCGGGTGTTGCTGGCGGACGGCCTGGGGCCCGGCGACCGGGTCGCCTCCTACGGGCACAACTCCGATGCGTATCTGATCGGCTTTCTGGCCTGTGCCCGCGCCGGCCTGGTACACGTGCCGGTCAACCACGGCCTCACGGGCGAGGATCTGCATTACATCCTGGAGCAGTCGGGCAGCGCGCTGGTGCTCACCGATCCCGCGCTGGCGGACCGGCTGCCGGACTCCGTACGCCGCATGCCGCTGTACGGGAGCCCCGACGGGCTGCTGGAGCGGCTCGCCGACGGGGTGGCCCAGGACGCCGGCCCGCTGCCCGCGGCCGAGGTGCCCGACGACGCCCTGGTCCAGCTCCTCTACACCTCGGGGACCACCGCCCTGCCCAAGGGCGCGATGATGACGCACCGGGCGCTGGTGCACGAGTACACCAGCGCCGTCGTCGCCCTCGACCTGAAGGAGACGGACCGGCCGCTGCACTCGCTGCCGCTCTACCACTCCGCGCAGATGCATGTGTTCCTGCTGCCGTATCTGGCCGTCGGAGCGGAGAACACGATCCTGGACGGCCCCGATCCGGAGCGGATCTTCGACCTGGTGGAAGCGGGCCTGGCCGACAGCCTGTTCGCGCCGCCGACCGTGTGGATCGCGCTGGCGAACCACCCCGGCTTCACCACCCGTGAGCTGAGCGGACTGCGCAAGGCCTACTACGGTGCCTCGATCATGCCGGTCCCCGTACTGGAGCGGCTGCGCGCCCGGCTGCCCCAACTCGCCTTCTACAACTGCTTCGGACAGAGCGAGATCGGCCCGCTGGCCACCGTCCTCGGCCCGGACGAACACGAGGGCCGGATGGATTCCTGCGGGCGCCCCGTGCTGTTCGTCGAAGCACGGGTGGTCGACGAGGCGGGCCGGGAGGTGCCGGACGGCACCCGTGGCGAGGTCGTCTACCGCTCCCCGCAACTGTGCACCGGCTACTGGGACAAGCCGGAGGAGACCGCGGAGGCGTTCCGGGACGGCTGGTTCCACTCCGGGGACCTCGCCGTCCGCGACCCGGAGGGCTATTTCACGGTGGTCGACCGGGTCAAGGACGTCATCAACTCCGGTGGCGTCCTGGTCGCCTCGCGCCAGGTGGAGGACGTGCTCTACGAGCATCCGCAGGTGGCCGAGGTCGCGGTGATCGGACTGCCGGACGAGCGCTGGATCGAGGCGGTGACCGCGGTGGTGGTACGGCGGCCGCACGGCGCGGACGGCGACGCCGGCGTGGTGGGGGAACAGGAGCTGATCGAGGCGGCCCGCGCTCGCCTCGCGCCGTTCAAGGCGCCCAAACGGGTGATGTTCGTGGACGCGCTGCCGCGCAACGCCAGCGGCAAGGTCCTCAAGCGCGAGCTGCGCGCCCGGTTCGGCGCCCCCTGAGCCGGGCCGGCGCGCGCTGAGCCGGCCCGGCGCGGCGGGCGTGAAGGGCGATTGTCAGTGCCCCCTGCCATGCTGAGAAACGGCGGGAAACAGCCATGAACGTCACCATCCGCGCAACGGAGGACCACCCATGCTGACCACCAACTACGTCCCGGGCACACCGAACTGGCTCGACCTCGGGGCCCCCGACATCGACGCCGCCGTCTCCTTCTACGCCGCCGTGTTCGGCTGGACCTTCCAGTCCGCCGGCCCGGATGCCGGCGGATACGGCTTCTTCCAGCTCGGCGGTAAGACCGTCGGCGCCGTCGGCCCGCTGAGCGAGGAGGGCGCCGACTCCGCCTGGACGGTGTACTTCCAGACCCCTGACGCGGACGCCACGGCCAAGGCGGTCGAACAGGCCGGCGGCGCGGTGCGGGTGGCGCCGATGGACGTCTTCACCGCGGGCCGGCTGGCGGCCTTCACCGACCCGACGGGCGCCGACTTCGCCGTATGGCAGCCCCGGGCCCAGGGCGGCCTCGACACGGTCATGGCACCGAACACGCTGTGCTGGACGGAGCTGTACACCACCGACGCGGCGGCGGCGAAGGACTTCTACCGCACGGTCTTCTCCTGGCAGTCCCAGGACATGCCCATGGGCGGCGGCGCGGTCTACTCCGTCGTCTCCGCACCGGGCGGTGGCAAGGCCGACGACACCGGGCACGGCGGCATCATGCAGCTCCAGCAGGAGAATCTGCAGGCCGGTTCGACCTCGGAGTGGCACCCCTACTTCGCGGTGACCGACTGCGACGCCACCTTCGCCGCGGCCACCGACCACGGCGCCACGGCCATGATCCCGCCCACCGATGCCCCGGGCGTCGGCCGCCTGGCCATGCTCAAGGACCCGGCAGGCGCCCCGTTCGCCCTGCTCAAGGGCGATCCGACGACGACCTGAGCACCGCGGGCCGGGCGCCGCGTGGCAGGCGAAACTTCACGGACACTGCCCAGGACGGGCGGTCCTAGCCCCTGTCCCGGGGCCGGGCGTCCACGATGCGCTTGATCTTGCCGACCGAGCGCTCCAGGGTCTCCGGATCGACGATCTCGACCGCGACCGAGACGCCGATTCCGTCCTTGACGGCGCGGGCGATCAGTCCGGCGGCGGTCGTGCGCTCCTGGGGGGTGGCGTCCGGCCGGGCCTCGGCGCGCACGGTCAGCTGGTCCAGCCGGCCCTCGCGGGTCAGCTTCAGCTGGAAGTGCGGGGCGACGCCCGGTGTCCGCAGCACGACCTCCTCCACCTGCGCGGGGAAGAGATTGACCCCACGCAGAATGATCATGTCGTCGCACCGTCCGGTGACCTTCTCCATCCGGCGGAAGGCCGGGCGCGCGGTGCCGGGCAGCAGCCGCGTCAGATCACGGGTGCGATAGCGGATGACCGGCATCGCTTCCTTGGTGAGCGAGGTGAACACCAGCTCGCCGTGCGCCCCGTCCGGCAGCACCTCGCCGGTGAGCGGGTCGACCACCTCGGGGTAGAAGTGGTCCTCCCAGATGTGCAGCCCGTCCTTGGTCTCCACGCACTCCTGGGCGACCCCGGGCCCCATGACCTCCGACAGGCCGTATATGTCCACGGCGTCGATCGCGAACCGCTCCTCGATCTCGCGGCGCATCTCCTGCGTCCACGGCTCGGCGCCGAAGATGCCCACCCTGAGCGAGGTCGTACGGGGGTCGATGCCCTGCCGCTCGAACTCGTCCAGCAGGGTGAGCATGTACGACGGGGTGACCATGATGATCTCGGGACGGAAGTCCTGGATGATCTGCACCTGCCGGCTGGTCATCCCGCCGGACGCCGGTACGACCGTGCAGCCGAGCCGCTCCGCTCCGTAGTGGGCGCCCAGGCCGCCGGTGAACAGGCCGTATCCGTAGGCGATGTGGACGGTGTGCCCCGGCCGGCCGCCGGCCGCATGCAGGGAGCGGGCGACGACGTCCGCCCAGCGGGAGAGGTCACCTTCGGTGTAGCCGACGACGGTGGGGCGGCCGGTGGTGCCGCTGGAGGCATGGATGCGGCGTACCTCCGCCCTGGGGACGGCGAACATCCCGAAGGGGTACTGGGAGCGCAGATCATCCTTGACGGTGAAGGGGAAGCGGGCGAGGTCGCCGAGCGAGTGGCAGTCCCGCGGATGCAGCCCGGCCCGTTCGAAGGACTCCCGGTAGAAGGGGACGTGGTCATAGGCATGCTGCAACGAGGCGCGCAGGCGGGTCAGTTGCCGCTCGCGCAACGCGTCCTGGGAGAGCCGTTCCGCCTCGTCGAACGTCTCACTGCCCTCAGCCGCTGCCGGCATGGAGTTCACCGCCTCGTATCCCTACCGATCATTCGGTAGCCGCGTGCTGATCCAAGTAATCAGCGCGCGGCGAACGCGTCAAGGGGCGTGGCGTGGTCGGTCCACGGGTAGCGTCCCGCGCATGAGTGACGTCCGGAAGGTGCAGGTCGGTGAGGTCCAGCTGGCGTATCGGGTGTGGGGTGAGGAGGACGCCCCGCCCGCCGTGCTGCTGCACTGCCTCGGGGAGGACGGCGAGGACTGGCGTGGCGTGGTCGGCCGGCTCGCCGGTACCCATCGCGTGTTCGCCCTCGATCAGCGCGGCCACGGCCAGAGCGACTGGCCGGGGGAGTACGGCTTCGCGCGGTGGCGGGACGACGCCATCGGGTTTCTGCGGGCGCTCGGGCTGGAGCGGGTAATCCTCATCGGGCACTCGCTGGGCGCGGTGGCCGCCCTGCTGGTGGCCGCGGACCGGCCCGAGCTGGTGGACCGGCTGGTCCTGGAGGAGGCCGTCCCGCCGCTGCCCGCCGACCCGCCCCAGGAGGTGCCCGAGCAGCCGGAGGGCCCGGAGCCGTTCGACTGGCAGGCCAAGATCGCGGTGGCGGCGGAGCGCAATGCGCCCGATCCCGGGTGGTGGGAGGCGGTGGCGCGGGTGACGGCGCCGACCCTGGTCATCGCCGGCGGGGAGACCGGCCAGGTCCCGCGTGGGCACCTCGCCGAGCTGGTCGAGCGGCTCCCCGATGCCCGTCTCGTGACGGTGGAGGGCGCCGGGCATCTCGTCCACGAGGAGCGCCCCGGGGAATTCCTTGCCGCGGTCAACTCATTCCTCGCGCCGCAGTCTTAGGGGAGGGGCGGGCGGGACGTAGCGGCAGGGACGGTGCGCACCACTCCGCCAGGGAGGGCCCGCACCGTTCCGCCCGGCCCTGCCAGGCGGACGCCGGGCCCGCGCCGACCCGTACCGGCCGTGCTGACCCGTACCGGCTGTGCTGACCCGTACCGGCCGTGCCGACCCGTAGCGGCCGCGCTGACCCGTACCGGCCGTGCCGACCCGTAGCGGCCGTGCCGACCCGTACCGGCCGTGCCGCACGGAAATGCCCCTCGGCGCGACGATTGCCCGGTCTTGCCGGAGTCGCGGTCGTACGCTGACCGGGACTTCCCCCCGGAGACCCGGAGTCCCGGGGATCGCGAGAAAGGCTCATCGTGCAGCTGACCCCCTCGATACGGAGCGCCCTGGCAGCCGGCGCCGCCGTCACCGTCCTGTTCGCCGGAGCCGGGGCGGCCGCCGCGGCTCCGGCCGCCCCGCCGGCATCGACAACCGCCCCGAAGGCCCCGGCGACCGCGCCCGCTGCCGCCGCGCACTCCCCGTACAGCCAGCTCCGGTCGCTCGCCACGTTCTCGGCGGAGCGGCTGGCCACCGCCGATCTGGTGGCCGCGGCGAAATGGGGTACCGGCAGCCCGATCGACGACCCGGCCCGTGAGCAGGAGGTGCTGAAGTCCGTGGCCGAGCAGGCCCGGCAGCTGGGCGCCGATCCCGAGGCGACGACGCGGATCTTCAAGGACCAGATCGAGGCCAACAAGGTCGTACAGCGCGGGCTGTACCGCCAGTGGGACGCGAACCCGGCGCAGGCGCCGACCGAGCGGCCCGACCTCCAAGAGGTGCGCAAGGAGATCAACCGCGTCAACGGCGAGCTGGTGCGGGCCATCGCGGCCTCCCCGCACGCCCGCTCGGCGCCCTCCTGCACCCCGCTGCTGACCACCGCCGCCGCCCGGGTCCGCGCGGAGCGGCAGCTGGACGGACTGCACACGGTGGCGCTGGCCCGTTCGCTCCCGTCGGTCTGCTCCGCGGCCTGAGCCCCGCGGCAGCCCTCGATCCCGGCGGCGGGCGGACCGGCCGGCTCGCTCAGGCCGTCCGTTCGCCCGCCGCCACCGCCTTCGCCCAGCGGTAGTCCGCCTTGCCGCTGGGCGAGCGCCGGATGTGGTCGGTGAAGACGACGGCGCGCGGAATCTTGTAGCCCGCCAGCCGGGACCGGCAGTGGAGCTGTATCCCCGCGAGGTCCAACGGCGCTGCTCCCGGCCGCAGTTGGACGACGGCCGCGACCCGATTGCCCCACCGCTCGTCCGGCACGCCCGCCACCAGCGCGTCGTAGACGTCCGGGTGGGCCTTCAGGGCCTGCTCGACCTCCTCCGGGTAGATCTTCTCGCCGCCCGAGTTGATGCACTGCGAGCCACGGCCGAGCACCGTGACGATGCCCGCCTCGTCGACGGTGGCCATGTCGCCGAGCAGCACCCAGCGCTCACCGTGCGCCTCGAAGAAGGTCTCGGCGGTCTTCTTCGGGTCGTTGTAGTAGCCCAGCGGTACGTGCCCGCGCTGGGCGAGCCGGCCCACCTCGCCGACCGGAACCGGCTCGTTGGTCGCTGGATCCACCACCGCCGTACGGGAGTTGACCTGCAGCCGGAAGCCCTTGTCGGGGCCGGAGTCGGCGGTGGCGGTGCCGTTGAAGCCGGATTCGGAGGAGCCGAAGTTGTTGAGCAGCAGGGCGCCCGGGACCAGCGCGCTGAACTGGGCGCGGACGGTCTCCGAGAGGATCGCCCCGGAGCTGCTGACGCTGAACAGCGAGGAGCAGTCGGTGCCCGCCAACGGTCCGGCGAGCGCATCGACCAGCGGGCGCAGCATGGCGTCGCCGACCAGGGAGACGCTGGTGACCCGCTCCCGCTCGATGGTCCGCAGCACCTCCTCGGGCACGTACTTGCGGTGCAGGACGACCTTCTGGCCGAAGTGGAAGGCGATGAACGCGGTGAGGGTCGAGGTGCCGTGCATCAGCGGGGGCGTGGGGAAGAAGATGATGCCCTCGCCGCCGGCCGCGACCCGCTCGGCCAGTTCCTGCGGCCGCCGCACCGGCTCACCGGTCGGCGCCCCGCCGCCCATCCCGGAGAAGAACAGGTCCTCGTGGCGCCACATGACCCCCTTGGGCATGCCCGTGGTGCCGCCGGTGTAGATGACCAGCCGGTCGTCGGCGGAGCGCGGCCCGAAGCCGCGCGCGGGGGATCCGCCGGCTTCGGCGTCCGCCAGTGCGACGGGGGCGATGGACGGGTGCGCGGCGCCCTCGGGCGGGGTGCCGACCTGGACCAGATGCCGCAGCCGTGGCGCCCGCGGAAGGGCGGCGGCCACCCGCGCGGTGAACTCCGCGTCGAAGACCAGTGCCGTCAGGTCGGCGTCCCGGTAGAGGTAGACCAACTCCTCTTCCACGTAGCGGTAGTTGACGTTGACCGGCACGGCGCGGATCTTCAGACAGGCGTAGAGGGCCTGGAGGTAGGCGACGCCGTTGTAGAGGTGCAGTCCGACGTGCTGACCGGGTCCGATGCCGTGGTCGGCGAGGTGGTGCGCCAGGCGGTTGGCGGCGCGGTCCAGTTCGGCGTAGGTCAGCCGCCGTTCGGCGCCGGAGCCCGGATGGTCGACGTACACCAGCGCCTCGCGGTCCGGCACCGTGTCGACGATCGACTCGAAGAGGTCGGCAAGGTTGAACTCCACGTCTCCTCCAGACCGGGCGGGCGTCGGCTTGGCGGTCATTAGAGCGCCGCCCGGAGGAGCTGGGAAGGTCCGCGGCCAAGAAATCTGACTGTCTGTCAGGAAAGCCTTGAAGTCGCCGTGCGGCTCCTGCACCCTGTTCTGCGTCGTGAGACGGGAGGACACATGGGCGGGACGGAACATCTGACCGTGGCGCGCACCGGCGCGACCCTGGTGCTCACCCTCAACCGGCCGGAGGCGAAGAACGCCCTCTCGCTGCCGATGCTGGTGGGCCTGTACGACGGCTGGGTCGCCGCCGACGAGGACGACGGGATCCGCTCCGTCGTCCTCACCGGCGCCGGCGGCACCTTCTGCGCCGGAATGGACCTCAAGGCCCTGGCGGGCGACGGCATGGCCGGTGAGCAGTACCGCGACCGGCTGCGCGCCGACCCCGATCTGCACTGGAAGGCGATGCTGCGCCACCACCGCCCCCGCAAACCCGTGATCGCCGCCGTAGAGGGCCACTGCGTCGCCGGCGGCACGGAGATCCTCCAGGGCACCGACATCCGTGTCGCCGGCGAGAGCGCCACCTTCGGGCTCTTCGAGGTCCGGCGCGGACTGTTCCCGATCGGCGGCTCCACCGTCCGCCTCGCCCGCCAGATCCCCCGCACCCACGCCCTGGAGATGCTGCTCACCGGCCGGCCCTACCCCGCCCACGAGGCCGCCCGGATCGGCCTGATCGGCCAGGTGGTGCCCGACGGGACCGCGCTGGACAAGGCCCTGGAGATCGCCGAACTCATCAACGGCTGCGGCCCGCTGGCCGTCGAAGCCGTGAAGGCATCCGTCTACGAGACCGCGGAGATGACCGAGGACGACGGACTCCAGGCCGAACTCGCCCGCGGCTGGCCGCTGTTCGACACCGCCGACGCCAAGGAGGGCTCCCGGGCCTTCGCGGAGAAGCGCCCACCCGTCTTCCGGCGCGCCTGACCCAAGGAGAACCGCATGCCACAGGTGCCAGAGGTCCTCACGGCGCCCCTCGTCGTGGAATTCCCCTTCACCCGCTCGCTCGGCCCCGTCCTGAGCGCCTTCCTCACCGGACTGCGCGAGCGCACCGTCCTCGGCGTGCGGGCGAGCGACGGGCGGGTGGTGGTCCCACCGACCGAATACGACCCGGTGACCGCCGAGGAGATCCGTGAGCTGGTCGAGGTCGGCAGCAGCGGCACCGTCACCACCTGGGCCTGGAACCCCGCCCCGCGCCGTGGCCAGCCGCTGACCACCCCCTTCGCCTGGGTCCTGGTCCGGCTCGACGGCGCCGACACCGCACTCCTGCACGCCCTGGACGCCGCCGGCCCCGACGCCGTACGCACCGGGATGCGGGTCCGCGTCCGGTGGGCCGCCGAGCGCACCGGTGCGATCACCGACATCGCCTGCTTCGAACCGGACGACGGCCCCGCCGGCGACGGCCGGCCGGCCGGGCACCGCGGGGAGTTCGCGGACCCCGTCACCACCCTCACCGCCCCCGCCCGGCTCGACTACACCTACGCGCCCGGCCGCGCCCAGTCCCGCTACCTCCAGGCGCTCGCCGGCCACCGGACCGTCGGCGAACGCTGCCCCTCCTGCCACAAGGTCTACGTCCCGCCCCGCGGCGCCTGCCCCACCTGCGGCCTCGCCACCGGCACCCAGGTCGAGGTCGGCCCCCGCGGCACCGTCACCACCTTCTGCATCGTCAACATCAAGGCCAAGAACCTGGACATCGAGGTCCCCTACGTCTACGCCCACATCGCCCTGGACGGCGCCGACCTGGCCCTGCACGCCCGCATCGGTGGCATCCCGTACGACCAGGTCCGCATGGGCCTGCGGGTGGAACCCGTATGGACCGAGGGCGGCCGCTTCCCCGACCACTACCGCCCCACCGGCGAACCCGATGCCGACTACGACAGCTACAAGGAGCTGATCTGATGCGCGAGGTCGCCGTCGTCGCCTTCGGGCAGAGCGTGCACGTCCGCGACAGCGCGGAGACCTCCGAGGTCGAGATGCTGATGCCGGTGCTCCACGACGTCCTGGCACAGACCGGCCTGGCGGCCCGGGACATCGACTTCACCTGCTCCGGCTCCTGTGACTACCTCGCCGGCCGCGCCTTCTCCTTCACCATGGCCCTGGACGGCGTCGGCGCCTGGCCGCCGGTCTCCGAGTCCCATGTCGAGATGGACGGCGCCTGGGCGCTGTACGAGGCCTGGGTGAAGATCCTCACCGGCGAGGCGGACACCGCGCTGGTCTACGCGTACGGCAAGTCCTCGCCCGGCGATCTCCGCGAGGTCCTCACCCGCCAGCTCGACCCCTATTACGTCGCCCCCCTGTGGCCCGACTCCGTCGCGCTCGCCGCCCTCCAGGCCCAGGCGCTGATCGACGCCGGGCTGACCGACGAGCGGGCGCTCGCCGGTATCGCCGCGCGCAGTCGTACGGCCGCCGAGTCCAACCCCCACGCCCAGCTGCGCGGCGCCGTACCCGCCGGCGAGCACCTCGTCGCCCCGCTGCGGACCGGCGACTGCCCGCCCATCGGCGACGGCGCCGCCGCAGTCGTCCTCGCCGCCGGCGACACCGCCCGCCGGCTGACCGCCCGCCCCGCCTGGATCCGCGGCCTCGACCACCGCATCGAGGCGCACAGCCTGGGGGTGCGCGACCTCACCGACTCCCCGTCCACCCGGCTCGCCGCCGAGCGCGCCGGTGCCTTCGAACTTCCCGTCGACACCGCCGAGTTGCACGCCCCCTTCACCTCCCAGGAAGTCGTGCTGCGCCGCGCCCTGGGCCTCGAGGCGGCGGACGGCAGGGTCCGGATCAACCCCTCGGGCGGCGCGCTGGCCGCCAACCCCGTCATGGCCACCGGTCTGATCCGGATCGGCGAGGCCGCCGCCCGTATCCACCGGGGCGCATCCGACCGCGCCCTCGCGCACGCCACCTCGGGGCCGTGCCTGCAGCAGAATCTGGTCGCCGTCCTGGAGGGTGAGTGATGAGCAAGGAGCCCGTGGCCGTCACCGGCATCGGCCAGACCGCACATGTCGCCGCCCGGCGCGACGTCTCCCTCGCCGGCCTCGTCCGGGAAGCGGCCCGACGCGCCCTGGACGACGCCGAGTTGACCTGGGCGGACATCGACGCCGTGGTGATCGGCAAGGCCCCCGACTTCTTCGAGGGCGTCATGATGCCCGAGCTGTACCTGGCCGAAGCCCTGGGTGCCGTCGGCAAACCGATGCTGCGGGTGCACACCGCCGGCTCGGTCGGCGGCTCCACCGCCCTGGTCGCCGCCAACCTCGTCGCGGCCCGGGTCCACCGCACCGTCCTCACCCTCGCCTTCGAGAAGCAGTCCGAGTCCAACGCCATGTGGGGACTGTCCCTTCCCATCCCCTTCCAGCAGCCCCTGCTGGCCGGCGCCGGCGGCTTCTTCGCCCCGCACGTCCGCGCGTACATGCGGCGCACCGGTGCCCCGGACACCATCGGCTCCCTCGTCGCCTACAAGGACCGCCGCAACGCCCTCAAGAACCCCTACGCCCACCTCCACGAGGAGGACATCACCCTGGAGAAGGTCCAGGCCTCGCCGATGCTCTGGGACCCGATCCGCTACTCCGAGACCTGCCCGTCCTCCGACGGCGCCTGCGCCATGATCCTCACCGACCGGGCCGGAGCCGCCCGGGCACCGCACCCGGCGGCCTGGGTGCACGGCGGGGCGATGCGCAGCGAACCGACCCTCTTCGCCGGCAAGGACTTCGTCTCGCCCCAGGCCGGCAAGGACTGTGCCGCCGACGTCTACCGGCAGGCCGGCATCACCGACCCGCGCCGGCAGCTCGACGCCGTGGAGATGTACGTCCCCTTCAGCTGGTACGAGCCGATGTGGCTGGAGAACCTGGGCTTCGCCGAGGAGGGCGAGGGCTGGAAACTCACCGAGTCCGGCGTCACCGAACTCGACGGCGATCTCCCCGTCAACCCCTCCGGCGGGGTGCTCTCCACCAACCCGATCGGCGCCTCCGGGATGCTCCGCTTCGCCGAGGCCGCCCTCCAGGTACGCGGCCGGGCCGGCGCCCACCAAGTCGACGGCGCCCGGCGGGCGTTGGGCCATGCCTACGGCGGCGGCTCCCAGTTCTTCGCGATGTGGCTGGTCGGCGCCGAGGCCCCGGCCACCTGACACCCCCGGGCAGGCGCGCACCGGACCGGTGCGCCCCTCCCCGGACCACCACCCCACCGCCGCGCCACGTCCCCTGTCCGTACCCGGACGCACTGGCTAGGCTGACCGCGGACGACGAACCGGGAGGAGCGGGAATCGTGGCCGACAGCATCACCGAGCAGCGGCTCGCGGGCGGGCCCAGGCCCGACCTCGACCTTGCGCAGGCCGAGTGGCAGTCGAGCGCCCAGGGCGTGGGCGACGTACAGATCGCCTTCGTCGAGGGCTATATCGCGATGCGCAACCGCCGCAGTCCGGAGATCCCGGCACTGATCTTCACCCCCGCCGAGTGGCGCGCCTTCGTCGTCGACGCCCGCGAGGGCGCATTCGATCTGACCTGATCCGGCTTGACCTGACCCTGGTCCGACCTGGCCCGGCGCTGTCGTGAAGCGTGCCCTGCTCCCTCGTGACGCTGCTCAAGCGGGACTGCTGGCAGCCCTGCTCAAGCGGGACCGCCGGCAGCCCGCATCAGGGCGCAGCGCAGTCGATCGAATCGAGAAGTCCGACCTCTTCCTCTGCCAGATCGAGGGCGCCTGCCGCCAGGTTGTCGAGGAGGTGGTCCGGGTTGCCCGTTCCCGGGATGGCCAGGACGTGCGTGCCCTGCCGCAGGGTCCAGGCCAGGCGGCCCGGACGCGTCCCGTGCGGGGCCGACCTTGGTGGCGATGACCAGGTCGTCCGGGTACGGGGCCAGCGCCGAGTTGATCAGCTCGTTGGCGGAGCGCAGCCGGGAGAAGTAGAACGCCGCGGTATCGAGGTGATTGACGCCGAGGTCGACCGCCCGGCGCAGTACATCGATCGACTGGCCGCGGTCCCGCGGGGTCCCCTGGTGGAAGGCGGCGCTGCCGGTCAGGCGCATGGCGCCGAAACCGATCCGGTTGACCGTGCGGTCTCCGAGCACCCAGGTACCTGCGGTCCCCGCACAGACCGTCTCGCACGTCATCTCCACCATCAGCTCCTCATCTCCACCATCAGCCTTTACGAAACAGCCCTCGCCCTTTTGCCGGTTGGGGGCGCGGCGGACGTCGAGTATGCCCAGGTGAGAGCGGTGACGAGAAGGCATCTGAGGGCGGAGGAATGTCACGGCGAAACCGGGAATCCGTGCACGGCTCACCACGTTCCTACTGGTGACGCATTTCCGTACCGCCACGGTCCCGGGACTGGGACCATGGAGCCCGCATCTTCTGACACGTGCAGCGGGGGAGGACGGCAATGACTGCAGGAACGTCAGCGGCCGCGGAGCCGGATGACGAGGGGCGCGATCCGGAACCACGTGAGCTGAATGATGCCGACGGTGGGGCAGGCGAATTGGGCAACGCCGCAGCAGGACCTCCCTCAGCAGCACATGATCATGAGGAACCGTCACCGGATCCGGACGGGGCTGACGGGGTTGCCACGAACACTCTCACACCGCCCCGGGACGAGGAGGAATCGTCCCCCCAACCCACCCTGGGCCGGCGCTTTCGGCGGTGGCTGGGCACGGTGCCGGGGCTGGCCGCATCCACGGTGGTCACGACGGCTTGCGCGGCAGCCACGACCGCTGCCTTCACCGGCGGGGTCCATCTGTGGTCGGCGCCGGCGTCGGTCTCCACCACCGTGGAGACCGACCCCTTGCGCATCGACGCCGAAAGGAATCTCGTACAGCTCATTCCCGCCGACCGATTCGATCGCACGAGACCCGACAAAGGGTGCGCCGGATTCTGGGACTGGGCGCGGAAACGGGGCGCGGTGGACGACGGCAGCACGATGCTGCAACTCACCGTGACCAACAGCGGGTCCAATGCGGCACTGATCACCGGAATGCGGGCCGAGGTGCTCTCCCGGAGCCCGGTTTCTCACATGGTCGAGGCCACGTGTCCGACCCAGGGCGAAGCCCAGGTGTACGCCGTGGACCTGAATCTCGACGAACCGCAGCCGGTCGGCGTCTATCAAAAAAAGGGTAAGCATCATCCGCTGGACTTCACCGTCGCGGCAGGGGAGTTGGAAACCTTTCTGGTGACGGCCGACATCACGCACGGCGCATCGAGGTGGAAACTCGCTGTCGATGTGGTGGAGGACGGTCACAAGCGGACTCTCGTGGTGGACAACGACGGCAAACCCTTCGCTACCGCGGCACGCCCCAAGGGAATTGAGTCCTGGACGCTGGATCCGCACGCCAACGGAGACTGGCACGCAGCGGGGCAGGTGGAAGGCGCCTCGGGCCGTCCGCAGGGCCGTACCTCGTGAACCGCCCATTGCGTTCCGCACCGGCGCCCGGTCCCGGGCCGCAGGCCCGCAAGCGGACGCTGAGCAGGCCGGCAATCATTGCCGTGCTGGCTCTGGCGGCGACGATCGGCACCCTCCTCGCCCTGGTGGTCTTCCCCGCCGAACCCGGCACGGGCCCCGGCGGTACGGGAGATCCGGGAAAGGCCTCTACGCACGTCATCGCTCCCCATCCCGCGCCGCTCCGCACGGTCGTAGCGGGACAGCCCGTCACACGGGTGGCCGCGGGCCTCCACTCGCTGGCCTACGGCACCAGATCCGGCGGGGTCTACATCGAATCGAGCCGCACGGGATTACGGCGGATTGCCGTGCTCACCCGGCCCGTGGAAGTGCTGTCCTTCGATTCCACCGGCCGCTGGCTTGCCGCTGCCGACACCGATATGCAGCTCGCCGTGGCAGACACCCGCAACCCCAAGGCTCCGGTCATCAGACACCGTTTGCAGGTGGCGTCCCGCTATTACAGCGCTCTGCCTCCGAGGATGCTCGCCATCGATACCAGCGGTAGCCACGTCGCCGTGCAGACTGACTTGATCGGCGTTTACAGTCTGCGGGACCACCGACCCCCGCGCTGGCTGGACTTCAGCAATCCCTGCGACTCCCCGGACGACCTCGCCTTTGTCAAAGGTGATCTCATCTCGGCAACTCAGGGTTGCGTCAACGTGTGGAATTCCGCCACTCTGCGACTGTATCGGCGGGCTTACCCGCCCACCACCGGCAGAGCGCGCATCGGTCACGATCGCATCCTGTACGGCACCTTCAGCCACGTCTTTCTGCTGAACTACCGCGCGACCGACCCGCTGCCCCACCCGCCCGTCCCGGGCCCCGAAAACCCCGAGCCCGCACTGGGCCGTGTCATCGCCGACAAGACCATCAGCACTCGGCGAAGTCCGGTACAGCCGCTCGCTGACGACGGCCGGATCGCTGCCGCCGCACAGGATTTCCGCCTGACATTCTGGGATACCGCTTCCCACCGGATCCTGAGCCACACACCCCTGCCCGTCCCGCCGTCGTGCGCAGAGGACAAAAAGCTGGCCACCGCGCAGTTCTATTCCTCCCTCTCCCCGGACAACAAGACCTTGACGGTCACCGCCGTTTGCGGCCCAGCACGCACTGGACTGGCCTCTGAAGAAGAACAACGCCGCACCACCTACCACCACTGGGAAATCGCCTATCCGAACCCGTAATCGGCTCGGGAGCGGAGGGCGGCCCATCCGCTGCCACTGCCCGGCCGGCTCGAACCCACCCGCGCGGTCGAGCCCGTCAGGTCAGGTGAGGACCACACATCCCTGCTCCCGTAGTGCCAGAACCGGTTCCGCCGTGTCCTCCACCGCGTTCCAGCGCAGATCCAGTTTCTCCAGCGCCGGGAGCCGCGCCACCCAGGGCGGCAGCGCCTCGATCCGGTTGCCGCGCAGGTCGATCCGGCGCAGCAACGGCAGCCCGCGCAGCGCTTCGGGGACGGCTGGCAGCGCATTGTCCCGAAGCTCCAGCACCCGCAGTTCGCGCAGCCCCGCGAGGCTCGCGGGCAGCGCCGTCAGGGCATTGCCGCCCAGCCACAGCTCCCTCAGACGATCGAGTCGCCCCACGGAGTCAGGCAGGTGGGTCAACTCTGCACGTTGCGCCCGCAGTTCGACCAGACAGGCCATCGTGCCGAGCGCGGCGGGCAGTCGGCCGAGCGGATTCTCGCCGACATTGAGATAGCCGAGCCGGTCAAGCCCGCCGAGGGCCTCGGGCAGTACGGTCAGCCGGTTGTCGTGCAGGTACAGGAAACGGGTCAGCCCGGCGAGTTCGCCGATCTCGTCGGGCACCTTCGTCAGGAGGTTGTGGCCGAGGTCCAGGGTGTGCAGCGCACGCAGCCGGCCGAGCGCCGGCGGGATCCCGGTCAGGGCGTTGTCGGCGAGGATCAGCACCTCCCAGTCCTGCCGCCGCCAGACCTCGGACGGCACCGAACGCAGTCCTGCCTTCCAGAAGTTGAGCACGCGGGACGCGGCGGGCCCGGGATGCGGCATGGGATGTCCTTACGGAACGTGGTGGCAGATCTCCGCTACGGCCGGCCGAACCGCTCGGGCAGGAGCCCTCCGGGCCCGACCGGCGGCAGAGAGGGGCGGATGGTGCGGCGCGCGGCCGGTCAGCCGGCCCGCGAAGCCGTCGAGCGGCCCGCCGGCGTCACCGTCGGCGCGGTATCGGCACCGTACCCCCGTCCTCTCGCCCACGCGCCCGACACCCCGCGACGCCGCAAGCCCCCGCGCCGCCCCATAGGCTGGTGGTATGAGCGGCGAACGTGATCTGAGGGCCCTGCTGAGCGGAATGCGTCCCGAGCTCAACGCGGGCCGCTATGTCTTCACCAGCGTGGCCGGCGCGGTCCCCGAGGGGCTGACGCCGGTGGTCACCGTGAGCGAGCCCGAGGGCCGCACCCTGGTCGTCCACCAGGAAGAGGCCGATCGGGCGGGCCTGGCCTACGACTATGTCGCCGCCTGGATCACCCTGCGGGTGCACTCCGCACTGGACGCCGTCGGGCTCACCGCCGCCGTCGCCACCGCACTCGCCCAGGCCGGTGTCAGCTGCAATGTCGTCGCCGGTTTCCACCACGATCACCTCTTTGTGCCGCATGCCGCGGCCGACGAGGCACTGCGTCGGCTCCGCGCACTGGCCGACCAGGCCTGACCAGCGGCAGCACGCCGGCCGGCGGCGTCGTACACGGGGCGTCGCCCACCCCCGACGTCGGCGCGGCGCGCCCGCCCGGGCCACGTACGATGGCGGCATGTCCTTCCTCCGCCGCCGCAGCGCAGCCACGCCCGCCGGGCCTGACTTCGACGTCCTCGCCATGGACCCCGGGGACTGGCCGGGCAATCTCGGAGCCGGGCTGCTGCCCGCGCCCGACGGCACCTGCCAGGGCGTCTTCCTCCGCTACGACCTGTTCGGCGGCCGCGGCCCCGCGATGATCATCGGCAATTTGCCGGAGGGCTCCCCGGCCCGCGAGCTGGCGGACGACCAGGTGCCCTTCGAGGTGGCTCAGCTGCTGGCGGCGCTCGGCAACGACGAGCCGGTGACGGTCGTCGAGAGCGAGGACACCCCCGTGATGCACGAGGACAACCTGCTGATCGTCAAGCGCATCAAGTGCTCCGAGAGCCGGATCTCCTGCGCCCAGTTCGACCGCAGCGACGGTGTGCTGGTCACCATCGCCAGCTGGGACCGGCCGATCACCGACGACCTGTACGCCCTGCTCAAGCCGCTGCCGGCGGAGCTCTTCCAGCAGGGCTGACCTCCCGGCGCAGCAGCGGAGCGGACACGATCGCGCCCGGTGGACGGATTCCGTCCACCGGGCGCGAGGCGTTCACCCGACCGGTGCCCGGCCTGATCCGAACGCCCTAGGACCCCGAACGCCGCACCTCGACATCCGCCGCCCGCACATAGCCGACCCGGTGCCCGAGCTGGATCTCGTAGTAGACGTCCTCGCCGCGCACGATCGCGTGCTTGGACACGTCGAAGGTCGGGGCGTAGAAGTAGTCGCCCCTCATCCGGCCCCCGACGGCGTACTCCTGGCCGGCGGCGAGCTTGTACGGCAGCGGGGAGACCGACTGGTACGGCACCCCGGCCGGATAGGCCTCCTTCTCCGGGTACGCGCGGCCGTAGACCGGGATCTCCGAGCGGCCGTCCTTCGGCGTCGCGATCAGCCCCTTGGCGTTCACCGCCACCCGGTGGCCGTGCGGATTGCGGAACCACGCCCGCTGCCCGAGGTACCAGATCGCCGTCCAGTCGCCGTCCCGGTCCGCCACCGCGAACTGCTGGCCCGTCGTGGCGCGGGCACCGGTGTCGTTCACCCCGGTCGTCGAGTCACTCCCGTCCGGATGCAGCCCGACGTCCCTGACCAGGGGCGCGCTCTCGCTCGGCGCGGTGTACAGCCGGACCGCCGTGGAGCCGTGCGGCGCACAGGTGTCTCCGGGCTTCGCGCAACCGGTGTACACGGGCTGGTTCCGGTCGTAGTCGGGGCGGATGGTGACCAGCCCGCCCCGCGCGCCCGCGGTGGCCCGGAACGGCTTGCCCAGCAGGGTGAAGTAGTGCGCCCAGTCCCAGTACGGCCCGGGGTCGGTGTGCATGCCCGGGATCGTGGCCGGGGTCGTGCCGGGCACGTTGTCGTGGCCCAGGATGTGCTGACGGTCGAGCGGTACGTCGTACTTGCGGCTCAGATACTTCACCAGACGGGCCGACGCGCGGTACATCGCCTCCGTGTACCAGGCCTCCGGTGCGGCGAGGAAGCCCTCGTGCTCGATGCCGATGGAGTGCGAGTTGATGTACCAGTTGCCCGCGTGCCAGGCGACGTCCTTGGTCGGCACATGCTGGGCGATCAGCCCGTCCGAGGAGCGGATCGTGTAGTTCCAGGACACATAGGTGGGGTCTTTGATCAACTTCAGCGTGGTCTCCCACGACCCCTCGGTGTCATGGATGACGATGGCGCGCACCCGCTGGTCCTCGGGGCGGTCCGCCTTGTCGTGGTTGCCGTAGTCACCGTCGCCGAACTCCTCGTACGGCGCCGGCACCGACTCGCAGGCGACGGTCCACGGGCACTCCAGCTTGCGGGCGGCGCCCCGGTCGGACGGTGTGCCGAGTCGTTTCTGCTGCGCGGCATCGGGAGCCAGCCGCGGCGACGCGGCCAGCGTGACCCGCTGCCCCGCGTCGGTGGTGCGCGACTGGCCGTGGCGCATCACCTCGTACACCTCGTCCGCGAAGGCCCGGCCGGCGCGGGCATCGTCCTGGCCGCCGTAGCGCGTCACGGCGGTGTACCACCGGGCCGGGTCACCGGACGCGGAGCGCCCCAGCCTGTGCTGCTCCGCGGCGAGCAGCGCCGCCCCGCCGAGCACGTTCGCCGCGGGGTCGGTCCGCAGCTTCCCGGCCGGCAGCCCGGTCAGCTCGGCGGCCGTCGCCAAGGTACGCAGCCGGGCGGGGAGTTCGGCGGGCAGCGCGGCCCGCTTCGCCGGGGCGGCCGGCTTCCTGCGCGGCCGGGCGTCGTCACCGCGGGCGTCCTGGTCGCCCGTGCTGAACTCCGGCGTCCGGGCCAGGGCCGTGCGGGCGTCGGTCAGATGCATCGGGCCGTAGCCCCCGGAGACGCTGGGCGCGCCGCCGTGGCCGTCCCAGCGGGACTCCAGGTAGGAGACGCCGAGCAGCACACTGCGCGGCACATGGAACCGGGCGGCGGCATCCGTGAACGCCTGCTGGAGCCCGTCCGTCCGGGGCTGCCCGGCAGTGGCGGACGGCGTTCCGGAGAGCGGCAGCAGCAGGACCGCCGCCGCGACGGCGGTGACGGACCTGCGCAGGGCGGGACGGTGGAATCTCTTCTCGTCTTCCGGGGCGGATCCTCGCAAAGCAACCTCCTGAGCCGGCCCGAGCCGGGGCGGTGTGACGGTGGGTGCGCAAACGGCCGCACGGGCGGGACCCGAGACTAGAGCCCCCTGTCGACCCAGAGCTATATCTGTGCCGACGGTCCGTCAATCACCCTGCCGAATCGGGATGTCGCATGTCAGGGCATCTCACGAGGAGTCTTCCCGAGCCGGTGCCGGGGCCTGCGGGACGTCAGTGGAATGGATCAATGACCGGGTGCGGGCGGGAGGGACCGCGGCACCGGCGCCCCGGAGGAGGAGGGGAAGGGGCGGCGGCCGCACCGG
>NZ_SDIG01000120.1:0-20797 GCF_004122755.1 Streptomyces sp. TM32 | reverse complement strand
TCGATGCGAAGCTCGACCGGATCGAGTACGCCCTCAACGATCGCCCCGACCGCACCTTCGCCTTCGACGAGTTCGGGCCGCTCGGCATCCGCCCGACCGCCGGGACCTGCTGGGCCAGGCAGGGCAGGCCGGACCGGATCCCGGCAACCTTCCACCGCACCCACGGAGTGCGCTACTTCCATGGCTGCTACTCCGTCGGCGACGACACCCTCTGGGGCGTCAACCGCCGCCGCAAAGGCGCCGGCCACAGCCTTGCCGCGCTCAAGAGCATCCGGGCCGCGCGCCCGGACGGCGCCCCGATCTACGTCGTCCTCGACAACCTCTCCGCCCACAAAGGTGCCAAGATCCGCCGGTGGGCGGCGAAGAACAAGGTCGAGTTGTGCTTCACCCCGACCAACGCGTCCTGGGCAAACCCGATCGAGGCGCACTTCGGGCCGCTGCGGCAGTTCACCCTCGCCAACTCCAACCACCCCAACCACCCCACGCAGACACGGGCGCTGCATGCCTATCTGCGCTGGCGCAATGCCAACGCCCGTCACCCCGATGTCCTGGCCGCCCAGCGCCGGGAACGCGCCCGCATCCGCAGCGAGAAGGGCATCCGCTGGGGCGGCCGCCCTCTCAACCCGGCGGCCTGACTCCCTTTTCGGGGAAGTGCGTCCCTGCTGAGACGCAGAACTCGTTGCCCGCCGGGTCCCGCAACACGGTCCAGGACAGCACCCCGGGCACCGAGTGCTCGCCGACGACGCTCGCCCCCAGCCGCACCAGCCCGGCTACCTCCTCATCACGGTCGAAGGCGGCAAAGTCCACGTGGAGCCGGTTCTTGCCCGACAACTCCTCCGGAACACGCTGGAACCCCAGCGCCAGGGGGCTGGCGCCGACGAGGACGTAGTCCCCGAAGTCCCCGGCCACCTCCGCGCCCAGAACCGTGGCCCACCAGTCGGCCAGAACACGAGGTTGCGCACAGTCAATCGTGATGATCTCCGCAAGCAATGACATGCCGCTCAGAATAGGCGCCCATGTCGGCGGAACGAGCTCCCACTCCAGGCGCCAACCCGGTGATCGTTTGCGGTCACGGCACTAGCGTCCCGGCATGTCCTCAGCTCGGAGCGAGGCCACGATGGCCGACGTGGCCCATCGGGCGGGGGTCTCGGTGTCCACGGTGTCGCGCACGCTGCGCGGCCTGTCCACCGTCTCGGACACGACCCGCGCCCGCGTCGAAGCGGCAGCCCGCGAGCTCTCCTTCGCGATCACCCGCAGCGCCTCCAGCCTGGTCACGGGCCGCACCGGCCGGGTCGCCGTCCTCATGCCCAACCTGGCTTCGTGGTTTCTGAGTTCGGCGCTGTCCGGGATGGCGCCCGCGCTGCGCGAGGCGGGCCTGGACCTGCTCGTCTACAGCGTGACCGATGTGCAGGAACGGGCCGATTTCTTCGACCGGCTGCCCGCCCGCCGTAATGCCGACGCCCTCCTCGTGGTGAGCTTCGCACTCACCCCCGCCGAACGCACCCGGCTGGACGATCTGGGGATGCCCCTGATCTTCGTCAGCCAGCACGCACCGGGGCGCCCCAGTGTCTACGTGGACGACGAGGACGCCGCCCTGCGCGGCACCCGCCATCTGCTCAATCTCGGGCACCGGCGGATCGCCTTCCTCCAGACCTTCGACGAGACCGGCTTCGCCTGGAGCAGCAAGAACCGGCTCTCCGGACATCTGCGCGCGCTCGACGACGCCGGACTGGAGCACGACCCCTCACTGGTGATGAGCGTGCCCGACTGGAAGGGCGGCGGAATGGCCACGGCCGTGGGACGGCTGATGAGCCTCCAGGACCCGCCGACCGCGCTGTTCGCCGAGACCGACGACTTCGCGTTCCGGCTGCTGGCGGCCCTGCGCGCGGCCAACGTCTCGGTACCGGGGCAGGTGTCGGTCATGGGCTTCGACGACCACGTCATGGCGGAAGTGCTGGGCCTGACGACGCTCGCCCAGCCCGCCGTGGAACTCGGTCGCACCGCCGTACGCCTCACCCGGTCGGTGATCGAGAACTCCGAGGGCGCCCAGGAGCGCCACATCGTGCTGCCGACCGAACTCGTCCCCCGCGGCAGCACGGGACCGCCGCCGGCAGCGGGGCGTTAGAGAACGTCGCGGAGGGCCGGGACGTCCACTCGTCGGCGCCCGTCCGGAAACGTCGACCGGCCGAGAAGCACGCGCGCCGGCAATGGGCCGACGGCCTCGGGCACGAAGCCGACAGTCACAGGGGCGTGCGTCAGCCCCTCCCGCACCCTCTCCTACCTCAACCCGCCCCGCACTCCCCCGTGTTCCGGTGCGACCGGCGCCGGACCAGCCCCGAAGGCACAGCGCATGGCCCGCCGGCAAGAGTGCCCGCCACGTCACGAGCGCCGGATCGGTGTGGCCGGACCGCGACTCCAGCGGAATCCGCGCGGCTCTCAAGGCGGGCATGTGACGATGGAAGTTTCCGCCGAGATAAACCAGAAAGCAATTTCCCCTAACGCCCCCGAAGAATTCGCACGTCAGGGCACCCGGCGACGTAATCCCTTTTTCTGTCGGTGCAAATGGCCGGCAATCGTGTATTCTGCGTTCGCCATCCGGAAAGGCGGTAACCAGCCGTTCTTTCCAGCACTTTTCGGGCAGTGTCTTCTCCGGTACGGGACACCGCGCCCCACGTCGGTGGCCACCGCCACGCCGGGACCGTCCGGCACCGGAACGAGGCATCGAACGAAGACGCACCCGGAACTTCGGAAACACGACATGGGGGAGCGAAGAGTTCCGTGTTAAATGCGCGAAAGACCGCGACAGCCTTGATCTCAGCCCTCATACTCGCCTGCTCGGCCGGCACCGCAACCGGCGCCGCACCGACCGGTGCCACCACATCCGAGCAGAAAGCGGGCGGGACCACCTACTACGTCGACTGCTCCGCGGGGAACGACGCGGAGAACGGCACCTCGGCCGGCACCGCCTGGCGCACGCTGCAGAAGGTGAACAGCATCGTCTTCCGCCCCGCGGACCGCATCCTGTTCCGTAAGGGCTCCACCTGCCAGGGGGAGTTGGTCCCCCAGGGGTCGGGCTCCGACAAGAATCCGATCGCGGTCGGGTCCTACGGATCCGGCGCCCGGCCGAAGCTGGTGGCCTCCGACGCCCGCGCCGCCGTCTACCTGCACAACGTCGAGGGCTGGGAGATCCGTGGCCTCGACATCTCCGACCCGGGCGGCAACGTCACCGACCCCCGTACCGGGATCTATGTCGAGCTGACGGACTACGGCGTCGGTTCGCACTACGTCTTCGACGACAACTACGTGCACGACGTGGCCGGATGCGACTGCACCAATCCGGGCCAGCCGGGCGGCGGGATCGTCTTCAACGCGACCGGTTCCGGGAAGGTCACCTCCTTCTCCGGCATCACCGTCACCGACAACACCCTGCGCGACGTGAGCGGCATCGGGATCGGGACGTCGTCGCTCTGGGCGCGCCGGGCGCTCTACCCGAGCGGGCCGGGGAGTGCCTACGGCCCCGACACCGGCATCGAGATCGAGCGGAATCACCTCAGCCGGCTCGGCGGTGACGGCATCAACATCACCAACGGCCAGCACGCGATGATCCAGCACAACACCGTCGAGGGGTTCGGCCTGAAGGCGACCACCGACCACGCGGGTATCTGGGCGTGGAACTCCGACTACACGACGATGCAGTACAACACCATCGGCGGCGGGGACGCGGGGAAGTTCGGGGCGTTCGCCTTCGACGTCGACGGCGCGGACGTCGGCGACCTGTACCAGTACAACGTCAGCCACGACAACAGCGGGTTGATGCTGATCTGCTCGGTCGAGGGGCTGCCGTCGGACCGGCCGACGATCCGCTACAACATCAGCCAGAACGACCGCGACGTGTCCGGTGGCGTGATCATCCTCGCCTGCACCAAGCAGACGAACATCTCGATCTACGGCAACACCGTCTACGCCCCCACGGCCGACACGATGTGGTGGAACATCAGCCCGGACACCCCGCTGGTCGCGAACAACATCTTCGTCGGCAAGCCCGGGGGCTCCGCGTTCAAGGACACCACCAGCACCTTCACCGGGAACCTCTACCAGAACATCTCGACGGTCCCCGCCGACGCGCAACGGGTGCTGGGTGACCCGCAGTTGGTGAAGCCCGGGTCCGCGACGTCCATCGACGACGCCACCGGGTACCGGTTCAAGAAGTCCTCGCCGGCGCGGGGCAGCGGCGTACGCCTGCCCCAGGACGCGGCGCGCGACTTCTTCGGCAACCGCGTCCCCGCCGGGAACCCGAGCATGGGGGCGTACCAGGGGCCCGGGGTGTAACCGGGGCAGCCCGTACGAGGTGCGGCACAGGGGCGCCGCCCCCTGAGCGGGACGGCGTCCGGAGTCCTTCACGTGTGGCCGGTGGGCATGCCCACCGGCCACACGCGTGTGCGCACCGCGCGGCGCCCGCCCGGCTCCCGACGAGGGAGGTTGAAGTAGTCGCCCTCCGACTAGTAACCTGGATACTATGACGTACAGGCGCTCAACGTTGGCTCTGGCGGTGCTCTCCCTGCTGGCCGAGGTGGACCACCAGCAGCAGCCCGGCATGCACCCCTACAAGATGCAGCGGTTGATGAAGGACCGCGGCAAGGGCGAAGTGGTCAACGTGGGGCAGCGGGCCAGCCTTTACCGCACCATCGACCGCCTGCACCGCAAGGCCCTGATCGAGGTGCGGGAGAGCAGCCGCGAGCACAACCGCCCCGAGCGGACGCTCTACGCGCTCACCGACGAGGGCCGTGCCGTGTGGCGCGACTGGATGCTCGACGCGCTGGCGGCTCCGACCCGCGAATACCCCGAGTTCCTGGCCGCCATGGCGTTCGTCCCCCTCCTGGAACCCGGCGAGGTGGCCGAACAGCTGGAGAAGCGGCAGGCGAACCTCGCCACCGAACTGTCCCGGCTCGACACGCAGATCGCGGCGTCGGGCGAATGGGGCAGGCTGTTCACCCTGGAGATGGAGTGCATGCGGGCCACGACCGCCGCGGAGCTGGACTGGGTGGAATCGGTCATAGCCGACCTGCGCTCCGGGCGCATCACCTGGACCAAGGAGTGGCTCGCCGCGATGGCGACCGCCCACGACCGCCAGGGAACCCCCCGCTAGGGCGTTCACGCCCTGGGCGGGGTCCCGACCATGGCGCCGACGCGCCTTCACCATGACGAAATGGGAGACCACAATGCCCGGTTTACCTTTGCATGTCATCATCATCGGCGCCGGCACGGGCGGACTCTGCCTCGCGCAGGGCCTCAAGCGGGCGGGCGTCAGCGTCGCGGTGTACGAGCGCGACCGCACCCGCCGCGACGGTCTGCAGGGCTACCGGGTCGGCATCGACGCCGACGGCAAGCGGGCGCTGCGGGCCAACCTGTCCCCGGAGCTGTACGACACCTTCCTCGCCACCTGCGCCCGGCGCCCCGTCTACGGCAACCAGATGACGCACGAGAAGAAGTTCCTCTTCTCCGCCGGACCCGAGGTGCTGAAGGCGGAGGACCAGCCGTCGGAGGACGACGCCGACGAGTCGGTGAGTCGCATGACGCTGCGTCAGGTCCTGCTGACGGGGGTCGAGGACGTCGTCCACTTCGACAAGCGCTTCACCCACTACGAGCAGGCCGCCGACGGACGGGTCACCGCGTTCTTCGCGGACGGCGACTCGGCGACCGGCGATCTCCTCGTGGGCGCCGAGGGGGCCAACTCGCCCGTCCGCCAGCAGTATCTGCCGCACGCCAAGCTGGTCGACACCGGGCTGATCGGCATCACCGGCAAGACGCCGCTCACCGACGAGACCCGGGCGCTGCTGCCCAAGGAGGTGATGGAGGGCGTCACCATGGTGCACGGCCCCAAGGGGTTCATGTGCATCCTGCATGTGATGCGCTTCAAGTGGGACGAGGACGGCAAGCCGAAGGAAGGCATCGGCAGCACCGACGCGGAGGCGCTGCGCGCCTGGCCCGGGATGCTCTACGACAACAGCCGTGACTACATCATGTGGGGCTTCGCCGCGTCGGAGAAGTGGCTGCCGAAGGACGTCACGCAGATGCGCGGCGCCCGGATCCAGCAGCTGGTGAAAGAGAAGACCGCGTCGTGGCATCCCGACTTCCGGCGGATCTTCTCGCTCGGGGACCCGGACAGCAGCTTCCCGCTGGTGATCCGGACGTCCGAGCCGATCGACCCGTGGAAGCCCAGCTCCGTCACGCTGATCGGGGACGCCATCCACACCATGACGCCGGGCCGCGGGGTCGGCGCCAACACCGCCCTGCGCGACGCCCGGCTGCTGACCCGCAAGCTGGTCGCCGCGAGCGGCGGAGAGCTCTCCCTCCTCGACGCGGTGGGCCAGTACGAGACCACCATGACGTCCTACGCCTGGGACGCCGTCATCAAGTCCCGTGCGCAGATGGACGGTCACTCCGTCATGCACAAGGGTGACCTGATCGGCACCCTGGCCCGCACGGGGATGCGGACCGCGATGCGCACGATGAACCACCTGCCTCCGATGAAGCGGAAGATCGTCCTCGCGGAGAGCTCGTTTCGCGGTGCCGGCCGCGAGGACGAGGACTGACCGACCGGCCCCGCCCCGGGGCGCGTCGTCCGGAACACGCGGGCCCGCCGCGTGTTCCGGACGGGTCACCCGGCCCGCGGGTCGCCGGTCTCCAGCTCCGCCTCGGGCGGTGGGGGCGGCGGCACCCCCACCAGCCATGCGGTGGAGTGCCCCAGTACGACCAGCATGTTCAGCAGGGCGCGGGCCACGGCGCGGCACGGCCGCACGGCCGCTCCGGCAGGTCCGCGACGGTCAGTAGGCCGCGGTGACACGGAAGATCTCGAACGGGCGGCCTCCGTCGTGGTCCCGGAACGGGCGCAGCGGCGAGGTGCTGTCGCGGTGCGCGGCGCCGGCCTCCCAGGTGCGGAAGGCGGCCACGTCACGCCACCGGCTGACGACCACGAAGACGCCGTCCTCACCCACGCCGCGCCACAGCTCGTTGCCGAGCATGCCCGCCACACCGGCCAGTTCCTTGCTGACCTGGTGGTAGGCACTCTCGATCGCCTCGGCGTCCTCGGCGACGTGCCGGACGAGCACCCGGACCTCGTCGCTCATCCCGCTGCCTCCCAGTCGTCGTGGGCGGCCGGCGCGCCCGGGTCCGCCGTCAGGTGGGCGACGACCGTCATCGTGGTCATCGAGCCGTCGCTGCGGTAGGGGTGCAGGTGGCGGCGGTGGTCGAGGTGGCGGCGGCTGGTCTCGAACTCCCGGAAGCGGGGCTCGTCCACCCAGTCGCTGACGATGTAGTAGACGCCGTCCTCGTCGAGGCTCCGGGAGAGCCACTGCCCCAGGTTGGCGGGGTGCGAGGTGACCGACGCGCCGACGTCCCGCCAGACCTTCTCGAAGTCCTGCTCCATGCCCGGCTTGATCTGCATGCGCAGCATCACCCGGAACGGCTGCGTCCGCTCGCCCATCAGGAGATCCCCCCGTCGACCGCGAGGGTGGCGCCCGTGACGTAGCTGGAGAGGTCACTGGCCAGCCAGAGCACCGCCCCGGCGATCTCGGCGGGGGTACCGAGCCGGCCCAGCGCCGTCTTGGCGCCGTAGCGGGCACGCATCGCCTCGGCCTGCTCCGGGCTCATCGCGTCCAGGGCCTCGGTCGCGATGACGCCGGCGGCGAGCACGTTGAAGCGCAGGCCGCGGGGGCCGAACTCCTTTGCCAGCGAACGGGTCAGGCCGCGCAGGGCCGCCTTGGTGGCGGTGTAGTGCGCGCGGAGCGGGATGCCGACCTCGGAGGACTTGGAGCCGAGGCTGATGACCGAGGCGCCGTCGCCGAGTATCGGCAGGGCGTGCTGGATGACCAGGTGGGCGGCGGTGAGGTTGGTGTCCATGATCCGCCGCCACTCGGCGAGCGTCAGGTCGGCGTAGGGCACGTGGCTGATGGCTCCGGCGTTGTTGACGACGACGTCGAGGGTGCCGAGCCGGTCGGCGCACTCCCGGAGCAGGCCGGCGATCTGGCCGGGGTCGGTGAGGTCGGCGCGGAGCACATGGTGGTTGCCGCCGGTCTCCTTCAACTCGCTCTCCAGGGAGGCGACGGCGTCGCCCTCCTGGCGGTGGCAGGTGACGACCTGCGCCCCGGCCCGGGCCAGCGCCAGCACCACGGCGCGTCCGATGCCCCGGGTTCCGCCGGTGACCAGGGCCTTCTTACCTTCCAGGTGAAGTTGCACAGCAGCCTTCCCTTCGTGGGATGAGGTGGGAGACGGCGCGCCCGCTCACAACAGCAGGCCGCATCCCAGGCAGTTGGCGAGCAGCGCGGTGACGGCGAGGACGCAGCGGCCGCGGTTCCACACCCCCCAGTGCGGACGGGGGTCCCGGTCGGCGAAGTCCGGCGGCAGCGCCTCCGGGTCGAGCGTCCGGATCCACCGGTTGACCGGCACGTTCCTGGTCACCGAGATGAACACCGCCGCCAGCACCAGCGGCACGCTCCCGCCGAACGCCCAGCGGGCGGCGGTCTGCGCTACCCCTGCGGCCAGGAGGACGTCGCCGAGCACCGTGCCGACGAAGCACACGGGCATGAACGGGTCGTAGCGGGTGGCGAAGAAGGCGTGGGCGTGGACGTAGCGCCGCGGCGGCAGGGAGGCCAGCAGGGGCCAGCCGCCGAGCTGGGTGCCCACCAGGACGCCCGCCGCCAGGCCGTTGGCGAGCAGGACCAGGGGCACGACGAGGGCCGTCACGTCCGCCCCTGCTCAGTGCGCGGCAGCGGAGCGCCGGGCGGCCGTCTCGATCTTCTCCTTGATGCGCCGCATCTGGGTGCCGGTGTTGGTGTCCAGGCGGGCGGTCATGGCGGCGTCGTCCATCGGCAGGCCGGGCTTGAGCTCGAAGTCCTGGACCCAGCGCATGTGCACGCCGTCGTGTTGCTGGGTGAACTCCCAGTAGATCCACATGTACTTGAAGTTCCCGGTCTCCACGCGGCGGGAGTGCACCACGTGGGCGTCGGGGTCGCTGATCCGCTCCGAGACCCAGCTCCACGTGGTGCCGTTCGCGTCGGGGTGCAACGAGAGCCGGAACCGGACGCGGTTGCCGTCCCGCTCCAGCACGGTGGCCTCCGCGTACTCGCTGTACAGCGTCGTCCACGAGGGGACGTCGTTGGTCATCTCCCACACCAGGGGCAGCGGTGCGTCGATCACGATGGTGTTGTCGACGTGTCCGGACATGCTCAACTCCCCGCTTCGGTCAGTGCCTGGTTGACACAGGCCACGAAGGCGCCCGGGCTCGGCGCTTCCAGGGCCAGTTCGTCCGCGATGGGGACCCCCACCGCGCGCTGTACCTGGCTCGCCAGTTCCAGTACGGCGAGCGAGTCGTAACCCAGGTCGGAGAACGTGACGTCGGCGATGTCCCCCGACAGGTCCACCGACTCGTCCACCCCCACGCTCTCCCGCATCACCACGCGGAGTTCGTCCAGCGTGTAGCCGCTCATGGTGTCTCCTCTCCTTCGTCGTTCCCCCCGCCCCCGGTCCGGCGCAGGACCATGGCCGAGGTGAAGCCGCCGTACCCGCGGGCGAGGACGACGGCGACCCGCAGTCGCCGGTGCCGCGGGGCCCCGGTGACCAGGTCGATGTCGTAGCCGGGCGCCGGTCGGGTGGTGCCCGCCGTGTGCGGGATGACGCCGTCGCGCAGCGCGAGCAGCGCGGTGGCCACGTCGAGTGCCGCGCCGCCGCCGTAGAGCCGTCCGGTGAGGGCCTTGGGCACCGTCACCGGCACCGCCCGCGGTCCGAAGACGGCGCCGATCGCCCGGGCTTCGGCGCGGTCGCGTTCCGGCACCCCGCTGCCGTCCGCGAAGACGACGTCGACCTCGCCGGGCGCGGTCCCGGCGTCGTCCAGGGCGCGTTCCAGCGTGCGCCGCAGGGCCGGCGGGCGGGGCGAGCCCGGGGGCGGGTCGAAGCCGGCGGCGTAGCCGGCGATGACGCCGTACCCGGCGCCGGCCGGGAGGGACGAGGCGTCCTGGGCGACCAGGATCGCCCCGCCCTCGCCCGGTACGGCTCCGCTCGCGTCCTGGTCGAAGGGCAGGTAGGCGCGGGCCGCGTCCTCCACCGTGGACAGGTGGCCGCCGGCGAGCTGGGCGGTCAGGCCGTAGGGGCACAGCGAGGCGTCCGTGCCGCCGGTGACGACCAGGTGCACGTCGTCCCGCAGCAGGCGCCGCGCCTGACCGATCGCGTCGAGTCCGCCCGCCTGTTCGCAGGCGAGCACCCCGCACGGTCCCCGCATCCCGTGCCGGATGGAGATCTGGCCCGTGGTGGCGGCGTAGAACCAGGCGATCGACTGGTACGCGCCGACCCACGAGGGACCGTGGCGATAGAGGCGTTCCATCTCGTGCTGCCCGAACTCGGTCCCGCCCGAGGAACTGGCCGTGACCACCGCCATGGAGTACTCGGGGAGCCTGGCCGGGTCGACGCCGGCGTCCGCCAGCGCCGCCTGCGCGGCCCACAGGGCCAGGTGGGTCCAGCGGTCGGTCTGCGGGACGAGCCGGCGCGGCAGCGTCTCCAGGGCGTCGAAGCCGGGTACTTCGCCGGCCAGCCGGACCGGGTAGGGCGAGGGGTCGAAACGGCTGAGGGCACCGATGCCCGTCTTCCCCGCCAGCACGGCCTGCCAGTGCGCGTCCGCCCCGAGGCCGGTGGGCGCGATCACGCCGAGGCCGGTGACGACGGCCGCGCGGGGGGTGGTCACGGCCGCCCCTTTCCGGTGGGCCCGGTGCCCGGACGGGCCAGCACGGTCGCGCTCTGGAACCCGCCGAACCCGCTGCCGACGCTCAGGACGGTGTGCATGCGGTGCTCCCGGGCGGTCAGCGGCACGTAGTCGAGGTCGCACTCGGCGTCCCGGGTGTGCAGGTTGGCGGTGGGCGGGACCACCTGCTCGCGCAGGGCGAGGGCGCAGGCGGCGACCTCCAGGGACCCGATGGCGCCGAGCGAGTGCCCGATCATGGACTTGATGGAGCTGACCGGTATCTCGTAGGCGCGCGCGCCCAGGCTGCGTTTGAAGGCGGCCGTCTCGTGCCGGTCGTTCTGCCGGGTGCCGGAACCGTGGGCGTTGATGTAGTCGACCGCGGACGGCGCGAGGTGGGCCCGCCGCAGCGCGGTGGTGATCGCCTCGGCCATTTCCCGGCCGTCGGGACGGAGTCCGGTCATGTGGTGGGCGTTGCTGCGGCTGGCGAAGCCGGCGATCTCCGCGTAGACCCGTGCGCCACGGTCCCGCGCGGCGCCGGCCCGCTCCAGGACCAGCACCGCCGCGCCCTCGCCGAGGACGAAGCCGTCGCGGTCGGCGTCGAACGGGCGGGAGGCGTGCGCGGGGTCGTCGTTGCGGGGCGAGGTGGCCCGGATGGCGTCGAAGCAGGCCGAGGTGATGGGCGAGAGCGGCGCGTCGGTCGCCCCGGCGAGGACGACGTCGGCGGAGCCCTCCTCGATGAGCTGGGCGCCGTGCCCGACCGCGTCCAGGCCCGAGGTGCAGCCGGTGGAGACCAGCGCCACCGGCCCCTCGGCCGCCACCTCCCGGGCCACCTCCACGGCCAGCGAGCTGGGCACCATGTAGCCGTAGAGGTGCGGCACGCCGTAGGTGTGGTCCACCAGCCAGTTCCGCCCGTCGTCGGACAGGACCTGGTACTCGCGCTCCAGGCTGGTGGTGCACCCCACGGCGCTGCCCAGGGAGACCGCCACCCGCCCCGGGTCGGCCGCCGGCATGCGCAGCCCGCTGTCCGCCAGGGCCTCGCGCACGCTGACGACGGCGAACTGGGCCGCCCGGTCCATCCGTCGGACCTCCTGGTGCGTCAGCCCGCACGCGCCCGGGTCGAAGTCGACCTCGGCGGCGATGCGGGAGCGGAACGCGGCCGGGTCGAAGCTGGTGATGCGCCGGGTCGCGGTGCGGCCGGCGGCCAGCAACTCCCAGAACGCCTCCCGCCCGACGGCGCCCGGTGCCACCACCCCGATCCCGGTGATGACCGCCTTCTCAGCGCTCACCGGTCCGCCCGGACGTCGGGGTGCGGCTCGTCGGTGGCGGCGACGGGCTCGGTGTCGACGTGGCCGAGCTCGGGGCGCGGCGCCAGCGGCGAGAGGTGGAAGACGCCGGTGGCGGGCGCGTCCCCGACGTTCACCAGCCGGTGGCGCACCCCGATCGGCACGAACAGCGAGTCCCCGGCGGCGAGCGCGACCGGCTCGCCGTCCATGGTCATCTCCAGCGCACCGCGCACCACATGGAGGAACTCCTCGGAGTACGGGTGGTAGTGCTCGGTGACGAACTCGCCCGGGGCGAGGTGCAGCACGCCGCCGAAGCCGGACGTACAGCCGACGGTCCGGGGGCTGAGCGTCACCCGCAGCTCACCGCCCCGGCGGCGGTTGGCGGCGACATCCGCGGCGTTCAGCCTGCGGGGCAGCTCCGCGGTCACCGGACCCTCCCCTGCTCCGCCGTCCAGACGTAGAACGGGGACGCCATGGCGTCCTTGGGTTCCTTCCAGCCGGGGTCGTAGGGCGACACGAACTCCCCGAGCCGGGTGTTGATGTCGGAGTAGAGCGGGTGGCTGCGCGCCCGGTAGAGGTTCGGGCCGATGTCCTCGTCCGCCTCGACGAGGTGGAAGTACAGGTCGTGGAAGGTGAACAGGGTCCTGCGGGACACGCCCACCATGTGCGGTAGTTCGGTCGCGTCCGACGCGCCGAAGACGTCCGCGATGCGCGCGGGGTCGTCGGTCTTCAGCCTGGCGACGATCAGCGTGCGGTGCACAGCGCCCTCCTCAGGGGTGCGTGGGCTCTTCGACCGACCGTCGCAGAGCGGTCTGGAAGCCGGCTGGAGCTGCCGTCAATCGGGTGTGGAGCGGTGTCCGGTGGCGTGGCGGCGCTACCAGCCGACGATCCGCCCGCCGCGGAACAGCACCCCGGTGGGGCCGTCGTCGGGCAGCCCGAGGGCGGCCACGACGTCGTCGGCGGCGTCCCGCACGGTGCCCTGGGCGTCCGGCATCATCCGGGTCCGGGTGCGCCCGGGGTTGACCGCGTTGACCAGCACGCCGGTGCCGCGTGTCCGGGCGGCCAGCAGCGCGGTGAGCCCGTTGACCGCGGTCTTCGACAGGGAGTAGCCGGGGGCGCCGGTGAACAGGCCCTGGGTGAACGTGCCCGTGCCGCTGGAGAGGAGGACCACGCGCCCCCAGCCGCAGCGGACCATGTCGGGCACGAAGGCCTGACAGACCCGCCAGGCGCCCAGCACGTTGACGTCGAGGGTGGCGCCGACCAGGTCGACCGGGACCGTCAGCGGGTCGTACCCCGCGTCCAGCAGCACGCCGGCGTTGCTCACCAGCGCGTCGACCGGGCCGGCCGCGGCACGGGCGGCCGCCACGCTCTGGGGCAGGGTCACATCGAGGGGTACGCCCACGGCTCGTGGCCCGGTGGCGGCCGCGGCGGACCGGGCCGCGTCCCGGTCCCGGGCGGCGAGCACGACGCGCCATCCGGCGCGGTGCAGCGCCCGGGCGGTGGCCAGGCCGATGCCGCGGTTGGCCCCGGTGACCAGGGCGGTGCGGGGGGTCGTCACCGGCTCTCCCCTCTGTGCGGACGGGTGGGGGTGCGGGCGGAGCAGGGGCCCACGATCCCCGCGCGGGCTCGACGCGCGGTGAGGTGGCGCCCACCTCGGTGCCCAGCGGTCTTCGAGCCGGCCACGAGCGGCGCCCCACACGATGGCCGGCAACCGCGGCGGGAAGGGACGCACCGAGATGCGCTTGCTGTTCACCACCTGGGCCTGGCCGTCGCACCTGTACGCGCTCGTCACGCAGGCGTGGGCCTGCCGCGCCGCCGGACACGAGGTGCTCGTGGCCAGCCAGCCGGCACTGGCCGCGGAGATCGGCCGGTGCGGGCTGCCGGCGGCCGTGGTCGGCCAGGACGTCGACGCGGTGGCCATGGTGCGCCGTTACGTGATCGGCGCACCGCGGCGCGACGCGGGCGGGGGCGGCGGCCCGCGGGCTGCGGAGATGTTCCTCGCGCACGCCGAGTCCATGACCGGCTCGCTGGTCGAGCTGGCGGACGGCTTCCGCCCGGACGTCGTGGTCTACGAACCCACCGCGCTGGCCGGCCCGTTGGCGGCTGCCGTGCAGGGGGTGCCGGCCGTGCGTCACCTGTACGGGACGGATCTGCTGGCCCGGGCGGCGCACGTGCTGCCCGGGATGCTGGCGCCGCTGGCCGAGCGGTACGGGCTGGACGCCGTCGACCCGTTCGGCGCGCTGACCCTCGATCCCACTCCCCCGTCCCTGCGGCCGGCCGCCGCGCCGCCGGCCGTCCCGGTGCGGTACGTGCCGTACAACGGCGGCGGCCGGCCGGTCACGCTGCCGAAGCCCGCCGGGCCGCGGGTGTGTGTGACGTGGGGGCACACGATGGCGAAGCTGTCGGCCCGGCGGTTCCTCCTCCCCGACGTGGTGCGGGCGCTGCACCCGCTGGGCGTGGAGCTGGTGGCGGCCGTCTCGGCGGCACAGGCGCCGCTGCTCGGCCGGCTGCCCGAGGGCGTGCGGGTGGTGGTGGACGCGCCCCTGCACGGCCTGCTGGACGCGTGCGACCTGGTGGTCGCGCACGGGGGCGCCGGCACCGTCCTCACGGCGCTGCACCACGGTGTCCCGCTGCTGCTCGTACCGCAGTTGCCGGACCACGCGGGGCACGCGGGGGCGGTCGCGGGCGTCGGTGCCGGGCGACTGCTGCCGGCGGCGGACGCGACGCCGGAGCGGCTGCGGGAGGAGTGCCGGCGACTGCTGGCGGACGGGGCCGTGCGCGCGTGCGCCCGGCGCCTGAAGGAGGAGATGCACCGCCAGCCTCCGCCGTCCGCGCGCGTGGACGACCTGCTGTCCGCGGCCCACCGGCCGGCGTGATCGGCCTTCAGACGACTGACGAGGGGACGACATGTGCGGCGTAGCCGGGTGGATCGACTTCGAGCGGGACCTGACCGAGCACGGCGGCACGGTCCGCACGATGGTGGCCGCGCTGGCCCACCGCGGGCCGGACGCCGAGGCGGTGTGGGCCGACCGGCGGGTCGCGCTCGGCTTCCGGCGGCTGGCCGTCATCGACCCGCCGGGCGGCCGACAGCCGATGACCGCGGAGCGGGACGGCGCGGCGCGGGCGGTCCTCGCCTACAACGGCGAGATCTACAACTACCGGGAGTTGCGCGGCCAGTTGGCGGCCGGCGGCCACACCTTCCGTACGTCGAGCGACACCGAGGTGGTGCTGGCCGCCTACCTGGAATGGGGGGAGCGCTGCGTCGACCGCTTCGACGGGATGTTCGCCTTCGCGGTGTGGGACACCGGGCGGCAGGAACTGCTGCTGGCCCGCGACCGGCTCGGGGTCAAGCCGCTGTACTACGCGCCGACCCGGCGCGGCCTGCTGTTCGGCTCGGAGGTCAAGGCTCTGCTCGCCCACCCGCTGGTCGACTCGGCGGTGGACAGCGAGGGGCTGGCGGAGCTGCTGTCGTACATCGCCACGCCCGGCCACGCCGTCTACTCCGGCATCCGGCAGGTGCCGGCCGGCCACGTCCTGACCGTCCGGGACGGCGGGTTGTGCGAGCGCGCCTACTGGTCGCTGCCGGGGCGCGCGCACACCGACGACTGGCCGACGACGGTGGACACCGTGCGCGGGCTGCTGTCCGACTCGGTGGCGTCCCACCTGGTGGCCGACGTCCCGCTGTGCACCCTGCTGTCCGGCGGACTGGACTCCAGCGCGATCGTCGCGCTGGCGGCGCGGCACGGGCAGCGCCCGCGGACCTTCGCGGTGGACTTCGAGGGGCACGCGGAGCGCTTCCGCCAGGACTTCTGGCACCAGAGCCCGGACGCCCCGCACGCCGCGGAGGTCGCCGCCTTCGTCGGGACCGACCACGAGCCGGTCGTGCTGCGCACCGAGGACCTGGCCGATCCGGTGGTGGGGCACGCCGCGATGACGGCGCAGGACCTGCCCCGGCCCACCCCGGACATGGACCGTTCGCTGTACCTGCTGCTGCGGGCCGTCCGGCAGCACTCGACGGTGGCGCTGATGGGCGAGGTGGCCGACGAACTCTTCGGCGGATACCGGTCGTTCAGCGACGAGAAGCTGGTGGACAGCGGCAACTTCCCCTGGGTCACGATGGGTTTCGGGGTCGCCCCGCACGGGATGAGTACCGGGCTGCTGGACCGCTCCCTGCTGGAGAAGGTCGACGTGCCCGGCTACTCCGCGGCCCGCTACGCCGAGGCGGTGCGCGAGGTTCCCGCGGTGCCGGGCGAGGACGCCCGGGAGGCCCTGCTGCGCCGCGTCGGCTACCTCCACATGACGCGGTGGCTGCCGTTGCTGCTGACCCGCAACGACCACCTGAGCATGTCGGTCGGGCTGGAGGTGCGGGTGCCCTACTGCGACCACCGGCTCGTCGAGTACGCCTTCAACATCCCGTGGCGGCTGAAGCGCTACGGCGGCGAGGAGAAGAGCCCGCTGCGCGCGGCGCTGGCCGGGCTGCTGCCGGAGCGGGTGCTGCGCCGCCCCAAGAGCCCGTTCCCGATCACCCAGGACCCGGGCTACGGGCAGGTGCTGCGCGACCGGCTCGCGGAGCTGGTCGCCGATCCGCACGCGCCGGTGCGCCCGCTGCTCGACGTGCCGGCCGCCCGGCGGCTGCTGGCGGAGGGCCGGCCGGTGCGCACCACCGGCTGGGGGGAGCGCCGCGACGTGGAGATGGTGCTGCAACTCGACGCCTGGCTACGGCACTACCACGTCCGGCTGGCGCTGTGACCCCTACCCGAGAGGACGCTCCCATGCTGCGAGACCGGCTGATCGCGAAGGCCGATCCGGTGCTGCGCGAGGTGCTCGGCCACCCGTTCTGGGCGGGGCTGCGCTCCGGCTCGCTCCCCGGCGAGTCGCTGACCCACTTCGTCGAGCAGGACACCGGGCACCTGCTGCCCGCGTACGGGCGGGCGCTGGCCCGGTGCGCCGCGACCGCGGCCGACGACGCGCACGCGGTGTTCTTCGCCCGGGCCGCGGTCGGCACGCTCCAGGCCCGGGACCGGCTGCGGGATGCCTTCACGGAGCTCGCCCCCGAACTCGACCTGCGCGCGCCGGCCGCCGATGCGCCGGCGGACCCGCTCACCCTGGCCCACTGCTCCTTCTTCCAGGCCGCGGCGGCCACGTCGCCGGCCGCCGGCATCGGCGCGCTGCTGCCCATGGCCTGGTTCAACCACCAGGTCTCCGCCGACCTGGCGCGGCGCTGCGCGCCCGGTTCGCGCTATGCGCCGTGGGCCCTGCTGTACCAGCCGGCGGAGGGCTACTCGCACGTCGTCGAGCGCTGTATGGGCGTCGCCGAGGAGACGGCGCAGCGCGGCTCGGAGCACGACCGCGCACAGCTCACCGACTTCTTCTCGATGGGCGTCCGCTACGAGTGGACGTTCGCCGAGAGCGCCTGGGCGCGTCCCGACTGGCCCGTCCGGCCCTGACCGAGCTCCCACCATGAGAGGCAAGGACGTCGATGTCTTCCCCTTCCCCCGTCCATTACCCGTTCCCCTGGTCCCCGCCGATGGAGATACCCGAGGCGCTGCGCGGCCTGCGCAGCCGGTCGGCGGTCGAGGTGACGCTGCCGAGCGGTGACCGCGCGCTGATGGTGACCCGGTACTCCGACGTGCGCGCGCTCTTCGCCGACCACCGGCTGAGCCGCAACATCTCCCGCAAGCAACGCCCGGACGTCGCGCGGATCTCGGCCGACAACGAGCTGTTCGCCGACCCGAAGATCAACCCGGACCCGCCGGACCACATCCGGGTGCGCGGTCTGGTGACCCGGGCCTTCACGGCGCGCCGGGTCGAGGCGCTGCGGCCGGTGGCGCAGGCCGTGTGCGACGAGCTCATCGACGCGATGGCCGCCGGACCCCGTCCGCTCGACCTCAACGAGGCGTTCGCCTTCCCGCTGCCGATCCGGGTGATCTGCCGGCTGCTCGGCGTGCCGTTGGCGGACATGGACCGGTTCCGGTACCTCGTCGACGGCTTCCTGTCCGTCAGCAAGCTGCCCGTCGAGGAGATGCAGCAGTGCCGTGAGGGGCTGTGGCACTACCTGGGCGAGCTGATCGACAGCAAGCGCACGCACCCCGGCGACGACCTGGTCAGCGGGTTGATCAAGGCCCGCGACGAGGACAACAACCGGCTCTCCGAGCACGAGTTGCAGTTCTGGACCCAGGGCCTTCTGATCGCCGGGTACGTCACCACCGCCAGCCAGATCGGCGCGAGTACGGCGGTGCTGCTGCACCACCGGGACCTGGTCAAGGAGATCCAGGCGGACTGGTCGCTGGTGCCGGGCGCGGTCGAGGAGCTGCTGCGGACCCAGATCATGGGCTCCTCGATCGGCACGCTGCGCTACGCCGTGGAGGACATCCCGCTGTCGGACGGTTCGGTGATCGCGAAGGGCACCAGCGTCCTGCTGTCCGAGGAGTCGGCCAACATGGACGAGGAGGTGTTCCCCGAACCCTTCAAGATCGACATTCGGCGCACGGACAACCACCACATGACGTTCGGCGCCGGTCTCCACTACTGCGCGGGGGCGGCGCTGGCCCGCATGGAGCTCCAGGTCGCCACCCGGTCGCTGCTCGAACGGCTGCCGGACCTGCGGCTCGCGGTCACCGGCGACCAACTCCCCCGCGGCCTGGGCGGATTCACCGAGGGCTTCACCGAGATCCCCGTCACCTGGTAGGAGGAATCGTGCGCGTCACCGCCAACCGAGCCACCTGCACCGTCAGCAGTCTGTGTGTCTACCGGGCTCCGGACGTGTTCGACCAGGACGACGAGGGCCATGTCCTCGTCCTGGACCCGGAGCCGCCGGAGGGCTCCCGGGCGGCCGTGCGCGACGCCGCCCGCAGCTGCCCCACCCGCTCGATCCACGTCGACGAGGAGGGGTAGCGGTGCCGTTCGCCGCGCTGACCTACGACATCCGGCCGGGGTGCGAGGACGAGGTGGCCGAGGTCTTCTCCGGTTTCCGCCGGGTCGGGTCGCCGTCGGTGCCCGGCTCCGGGGACGCGCCGGCCGCACGGCTCCTGGCCACCGCGGTGTTCGTCCGCGACGCGACGCTGGTGCGGGTCATCGAGTACGAGGGCGACCTGGACGCGGTCGCCCGCCACATGGCCGGCCAGCCCGGCGTCCAGGAGGTGGAGCGCCGACTGAAGCCGTACCTGAACACGCCGCGCGACACCGACAGCGTCGAGGGGTTCGTCCGCACCTTCCGGCAGAGCCTGCTGCGGTGCGTCACCCAGATCGGGGTTCCGCGCGACTGAGGGCGCCACCCGCTTCCTCCGCCCCGGCCCTCCGTGACCGCCGGGGCGGAGTGGTGTGGCCGCTGCGGGCCGCGGCAGTACGGTCGGCGATCTCCTCTGCGTAGGTCAGGGGCAGGGCGGCGGCCACCGAACAGGCGGAGGTCGTGAGGAAGTGGTGGTGGTCCCACTCGAACCTCCACATCGGTAGGAGGGCGTCGATCGGGTCGTCCTCAAGGCCGGCCCCATGCTGTCATCGCGCTGGAGGGGCAGCACCAGGTCACTCATGAACAAAGCGCCCCGCCGACGAGCCGTAGCCCGAGCCGGTCACACAACTGCCAGCACGACCTGCGGCACGCCCCAGGCGGATACGGGGGACAGCCTCAGTGCTCCGGCCCTCCGCTGTCGGCGAGAATGGCTCAGAGAACGGGCTCTGACCTCCCGTGCTCGCAGACAGAAAGGCAGGGGGGCCACAGCATGTCGGACGGGACTCCGGGGGCGGCCGTGCGGCCAGGAGCGCCCGGGCAGGCCGGGCACGATGACGGCGCGCAGGCCCGGCGGGCGCGGCGGGGCGGGGGACTGTCAGGCGGGCTGCTCGCGCCGTGGCGTGGACTGGTGCTGATGCTCCTGGGGTGGACGGCGGCTGTGGTTTCCTGGCTGCTGATCACCGCGATCACCACGCTGTTCATCTGGGTCGGGTTCGCCCTGGTCCCCTTGGTGGCGAAGGCGCTGCGCGGGCTGGCCGACTGCCAGCTCCGTCTGGGCCAGCGGTGGTACGGCATTGGCCCGGGCAAGGGAGCGGGCTCGTGGGAGCGGCACCCCCGTGCGCTGGACGACACGGCCGCCGGGGCTCCCGGCGTCCCTGGGCTGGTGAAATTGGCACTGGGGGTGCTGCGCCGACACTCGACCTGGCGGGACTGGGCCTGGGCCCAAATCTCCCTCGTGGCAAGCTGGTTCCTTGCGGTGGTCCCCCTCCTGCTGTTCGCAATGGGACTTTTCGGTCTCCTGATGCCGGTCCTGTGGGACCCGTGGGTTTCCACCTGGGACAACAGCTGGTACGGCTTCATACGGCTGGAGACCGCCCGTTCGGCGAACTGGGCGGCCGGACTCGGTGCGGTGTGGCTCCTGCTGGGCCTTTGGCTCGGACCGTACGCGCTGCGCGCCCAGGCCAAGCTGGCGCGAGCTGTACTGGGCCGGTGACCGCGGTGACGTTCGCCGACGCTCGCCTGCGGGACGACGACTTGGCGTACGCGGTCCGTACCGCGGCCGCGCAGCCCCAGCCGCTCGGCCGGCGACGTGGGCCGCGCGCCAGGGCCTCGCGGCCCACAGCTCACGCTGGCTGGGCTTGGCCCGGACCGGTGGGCCGTCGGGCACTCCACCACGGAGACAGCCGCCGTCATCCAGCAGGACGGTCCGGTCCAAGCCCAGCCAGCGTGAGCTGTGGGCCGCGAGGCCCTGGCGCGCGGCCCACGTCGCCGGCCGAGCGGCTGGGGCTGCGCGGCCGCGGTACGGACCGCGTACGCCAAGTCGTCGTCCCGCAGGCG
>NZ_SDIG01000119.1:0-21062 GCF_004122755.1 Streptomyces sp. TM32 | reverse complement strand
CCCCCGCGCCGCACCGGCCGTCCGCCTCCCCCACCGGGAAGACCGAGTCCCACCGGCCCTCCCGGCCATCCGGCCGGCCGTCCGCCGCCACGCCCGAACGCTCCGCGGCCCCGTCGACGACACCCGGTGCCCGGTCGTCCGCAGCGGCGCAGGTCCTGTCGCTGGTCAACCAGGAGCGCGACCGGGCCGGCTGCTCGCCCGTGACAGCGGACGGGGAACTGACCCATCTGGCCCAGCAGTTCAGCGACGACATGGCCCGGCGCGGTTTCTTCGGCCACACCGATCCGGACGGTGACACCCCGTGGGACCGTGCCGGCGCCGCGGACATCTCCGATCTGGGCGGCGAGAACATCGCCCGCGGCCAGGCCGACGCCCAGTCCGTCATGGACACCTGGATGAGCAGCCCCGGCCACCGCGCCAACATCCTCAACTGCGAGTACAAGACCCTGGGCGTCGGCGTCCACTTCGGGCCGGGCGGCCCGTGGTGGACGCAGGACTTCGGGTTCTAGCCGCAGCCGGACCCTCCGACTCCCGGATGGGCGTGCCGGACGCCCGCACCGCCCCGTGACGGATCACGGGGCGGTGCGGGCATCCGGGATGTCCCGGCGGGCGCCGGTCCGGTGCCGGTGGTCAGGCGGCGAGGGCGGCCCGGCCCGCCGCGAAGATCCGTGCCTGCTCGGCGATACGGCGTCCGAGGTGCTCGGCGGTGGCGATGTCGGCCTTGTGGACCCCCTCGGCCCCCTGGTCGTTGGGCGACTGGGCGCCGGCTCCCAGGAAGAAGCCCAGGCGGTTGAGGTCGTTCTCGGACGCGGTGGAGGAGTTCCAGCCGGGCATCAGGTTGAGGCTGACCCAGCTCATCCCGTGCTGGGCGGCGAGCACCGTGAAGAACTGCAGGGTGTGCAGCTTGTCGCCGCTCTTGGAGGCGGAGTTGGTGAAGCCCGCCGCGAGCTTGTCCTGCCAGGCGCGGGTCGCCCAGCGCGCGGAGCTCGCCTCGGCGAAGGTGTGGAAGGCGCCCGAGGCCGTCCCCATGTAGGTCGGCGAGCCGAAGACGATCGCGTCGGAGGCGTCGAGCTGCTCCCACTGCGCTTCGGTGATCTCGTCGACCTTGATCAGGTGGACGGTGGCGCCCGCCTCGGTGGCGGCGGTACGGACGGCCTCGGCCAGTACGGCGGTGTGGCCGAAGCCGGAGTGGTAGGCGACGGAGACGACGGGGGCAGGCAGGGCAGGGGCGGTCACGGTGGTTCTCCTCCAAGATCACGGCATCCCGGGGCGGTCGGTGCCCGGGAGCGTCGGCTGCGACGGAAGAAAGAGAAGCACTAACTATTCGAAAGCGCAACCCATGGGATAGCGCTGTGCAGGAGTAGGGTGTCGGTATGGCGATCGAGAGCAGTGCCGAAAAGGCCGGGGAGGCCGCGCCCGGCTGTCCGGACGACCTGGCCTTTGACGTGTTCGCGTGCAACTGCCCGTCCCGGGAGACGCTCAAGCACGTCACCGACCGGTGGGGCAGCCTGACGCTGGGCGCGCTGCTCGACGGGACCTTCCGCTTCAACGAGCTGCGGCGCCGGGTCGAAGGGATCAGCGAGAAGATGCTGGCCCAGACCCTGCACGCACTGGAGCGGGACGGACTGGTGCAGCGCGAGGCACAGCAGTGCAATCCACCCCGCGTGGACTACGCGCTGACCCCCCTGGGGGATCAGGTCGCCCGTCAACTACGGCTGCTGATCGACCTGGTGGAGGACCGGATGCCGCAGGTGCTCCAGGCCCGGGAACGCTACGACGCCCGGCACCTCGCCGGATGAGCCGCCGGCCGCGGGGGCTCCGCGCTCAGCCGCGGGGCGGCCGCTGGCAGCGGGGGCAGAAGTAGCTGGAGCGGTTCATCCAGGGACGGCGGCGGATGGGCGTGCCGCAGCGGCGGCAGGGTTCGTCCTCCCGGCCGTAGGCGTCCAGCGAGCGCTCGAAGTAGCCGGACTCACCGTTGACGTTGACGTAGAGGCTGTCGAAGCTGGTGCCGCCGACGGCGAGCGCGGCGTTCATCACGTCCCGGACGTGGCCGAGGAGTTCGGCGGTGCGCGGACGGGTGAAGGTGGCCGTCGGCCGCTCGTAGTGGAGCCTGCTGCGCCACAGCGCCTCGTCGGCGTAGATGTTGCCGACACCGCTGATCAGCGTCTGGTCGAGCAACGCCCGCTTGATGGTGGTCCGGCGGCGGCGCAGCGCGTCGTGGAAGGCGGCGTCGTCGAAGGCGGGGTCCAGCGGGTCCCGGGCGATGTGGGCGATCACGTCGGGAAGGTGGTCGGCGGCGCCGGGCACGGTGTCGTGCAGCGAGAGGCCGCCGAAGGTGCGCTGGTCGACGAAGCGGAGTTCGGTGCCGAGCGCGTCGGCGAAGCGCAGGCGGATCCGCAGGTGCTTCTCGTCGGGGGCGTCTTCCGGCTGGACCAGCAGCTGACCGCTCATGCCGAGGTGGGCGAGGATCGCCAGCCCGTGGGTGACGGACGGGGTGACCATCGGGGTGATGCCTTCGGCGGCGGTCTGGGATGCCGGGCCACCGCCGGTCACCGGGAGCCAGAGGTACTTTCCGCGCCGGCGGGCCGCACCGATCCGCAGCCCCTTCAGCCGGGCCGCGAAGTCGGCCGCACCGGCGGTGTGCCGGCGGATCGACCGCGGATGGCGCACCTCGACGGCGTCGATCGTGCGGTCGCTGACCCAGCGCTCCAGTCCGCGGCGTACGACCTCGACCTCGGGCAGCTCGGGCACGGAGGGCTCCTTGGGAAACAAACGGTGGCGACAAAGACTTCTGACCCCGCCCGGAGCGGCGCGGGGCCGCCCGGAAGGGGTCAGAAGCGGGGTTTCAGTGTGCCGACGACGGGCTGTCGCCGGCGGCCGGAGCCGAGTCGGACTGCGCGGCGGCAGCCGTTCCGGGGGCCGGCGACGCCTCGTCGCCGGACGCCGCCGCCTTGGCCGCCTCGTCCGCCGCGGCGCGAATCGCACGCCACGCGGACTCCGCCGCCTGCTGCTCGGCTTCCTTCTTGCTGCGGCCGGTGCCGGTGCCGTACGAGACACCACCGACGCGGGCGGCAGCAGTAAAGGTCTTCTCGTGGTCCGGACCGGTCTCGGTGACCAGGTATTCCGGGACGCCGAGACCTTCGGTCGCGGTGAGTTCCTGGAGGCTGGTCTTCCAGTCCAGGCCCGCGCCCAGGCTGGAGGACTTCTCGATCAGCGGGTCGAAGAGCCGGTGCACCAGCTCACCCGCCGCGTCGAGACCCTGGTCGAGATAGACCGCGCCGATCACCGCTTCCAGGGTGTCGGCAAGGATGGAGGCCTTGTCCCGGCCGCCCGTGCCCTCTTCGCCCCGTCCGAGGCGGATGAAGGCGCCGAGGTCGAGGCCGCGGCCCACCTCGGCAAGCGCACGCGAGTTGACCACCGCGGCCCGGAGCTTGGCCAGCTGGCCTTCCGGGAGATCGGGGTGGATGCGGTACAGCGTGTCCGTGACCACCAGGCCGAGCACCGAATCCCCGAGGAATTCCAATCGCTCGTTGGTGGGCAGACCGCCGTTCTCGTATGCGAACGAGCGGTGCGTCAGCGCACGCACCAGAAGGGCGGTCTCGAGCTTGTACCCGAGCCGCCCTTCCAGAATCGTGTGGGACGAGGCCGTGTCCGCCGGAGTCGGTTCCTCCCCGCGTGTGCGGGGAGTCGAAGTGGCGTCTTCCGCCTTCTTGGGGCTAGACACGGAGCCTGTCACCAGCCGCTCAGACCTCGAGGACCTGGCGCTTGTTGTAGGTGCCGCAGCTCGGGCACGCGATGTGCTGCTGCTTCGGCTCATGGCAGCGCTCGCACGCCACCAGGGTGGGGACCGCAGCCTTCCACTGCGACCGGCGGTGGCGCGTGTTGCTGCGCGACATCTTCCGCTTCGGAACAGCCACGGCTACTTCTCCTGCTTCTCGTCGACGCCCGCTTCGGCGCCGCCCATGTTGTCCTTCTCGCCGTCCTTGACGGTCCCGGCGAGTCCCTGCAGTGCCGCCCAACGGATGTCGACGGCGTCGTGATGGTGGTCCGGGTCGTCCGCGAGCCGCGCTCCGCAGTCGGAACACAGGCCCGGGCAGTCGTCCTGGCACACCGGCTGCATCGGCAGTGCGAGCACCACCGCATCGCGCAGCACGGGTTCGAGGTCGAACAGGTCGTCCTCGAGGAAGAGGGTGTCCTCCTCGTCCTCGGCGTCGTCGCCGGCGTCCTCATGGACCCTGGCGTCGGCGTCGGGGTAGGCGAACATCTCCTGGAAGTCCGCGTCGAGCTCTCGCTCCAGCGGCTCCAGACACCTTACGCACTCCCCCGTGACGGATGCACGGCCGGTGCCTGTGACAAGCACCCCGTCCATGACCGACTCCAGGCGGAGGTCGAGCTCGATCGGGGCGCCCTCGGGCACACCGATGACCTCGTTGCCGAGGTCCCGGGGGGCCTCGACGGAGCGGGAGACCCTCTTCAGCGCACCGGGACGCCGGCCCAGCTCGCGTGTGTCGAACACGAGCGGGGAACGGTGGTCGAGGCGGGCGTTGATGGCTTCCTGCTTTCTACGGGGATTGCGTGCCACCCGAATCCCAGTGGTGGAATTCCGGGCAGCAGAGACCGCGGGCATACGCGCGACCGAAGAGCCAGGATACTGGACGGGCCCCGATAGGCCCAATCCGCTTCCGGCCGCAGCACGGGCCGCCGGACCACACGCCTACTGGCGCCCCTCCTCGTACTGCCGGAGCTGGTCCAGATCGATCATGCTGGTGTCGAAGAGGCTGGTCTCGTCCAGCGCACCGGGCTGCGCCGCGTGACCGTGCGGGGCGTGCTGGGGCTGCTGGGGCACCTGCTGCTGGAGGTACGCGTTCGGGTCGTAGCCCTGCTGCTGGGCCTGGGCCTGCTGCTGCCAGTCGTAGCCGTACGGGTCCTGGTGCGGGGCGTACGGGTCCTGCGGGGGCTGCTGGTAGCCGTAGACGTCCTGCTGTGGATAGGCGGCCGGATCGGCGTAGTAGGCCTGCTGCTGAAGCTGGGGCTGGAGGGGCTGCTGGTGTTCCTGGGGCTGCGCCTGGGGCATCGCGGGCTGCGGCGGTGCCTGCGGCATCGGGGGCGCCTGGGGCGGCTGCGGGTCCTGGTCGGCGCCGATGCCCGCCAGGCCGGCGAGGTACTCGGCGTCGGCCTGGTGGCCGGACTGCGGATCACCCTGCGCCGCCAGATGCAGCGCCAGCTCGTCGATCGCCTGGGCGCCCTGGAGCTTGTCACGGCCCCGGCCGACCGCTTCCAGCGTCTTGGTCAGCACGGCCTGGAACGCCCCGAACTTGGCGTCCACGTACGCGTCGGCGCGCCGCCTGAGGGTCTCCGGGTCGGCGCTGCGCTCCGGGGCCTCGGTGTCCTCGTAGCCCTGCTCGTCGAGCCCCGGGCCGCGGCCGAGCAGCTTCTCGCGGCCGCGGTCGACGGATCCGATGGTCTTGGTCAGCACGACCTCGAAGTTGGCGAGCTTGCTGTCGACGTAGTCGTCGGCCTCGGCGCGGATCTCCTCCGCCTCCCGGCGGGCCTCGGCGAGGATCCGGTCCGCCTCCTCCTGGGACTGCCGGGCGACCTCGGTGTCGGAGATCAGCGAGCCCCGCTGGGCGTGCGCGGTCTCGATGATCCGCTCCGCCTCGGCCCGCGCCTGCTCGACCATCTGCTCCCGCCCGCCGAGCAGCTCCTGCGCCTGCGCGAGCGAGCCGGGCAGCGCGGCGCGCACCTCCTCCAGCTGGGCGAGCAGCTCGGCGCGGTTGACCACGCACGAGGCCGACATGGGCATGGACCGGGCACCGCCGACGGTCGCGACGATGTCGTCGAGCTTCTTCTGCACGTCCACCTTGGACTCGCCACTCTCTGAAGGGTTGGAACGACGGAACGAGACGACTGTACGGCCACGCGCCCCTGACCCGACACCACCTGACGTGCCGTCAGTGAGGCATCGCGGGCCGGTGCGCCCGGTGCGGTCTCAGCCCTTGTTCCGCAGGCGCTCGGTGAGCGCCTCCAGGACGAACGCCGGGACCAGGTGGGAGACATCGCCGCCCCAGGCGGCAACCTCCTTGACGAGGCTGGAGGAGAGGAAGCTGTAGGTCGGGTTGGTGGGGACGAAGAGGGTCTCCACGCCCGACAGGCCGTTGTTCATCTGGGCCATCTGCAGCTCGTAGTCGAAGTCGCTGACGGCGCGCAGCCCCTTGACGATGGCGGGGATGTCGCGCTGCTTGCAGAAGTCGACCAGCAGGCCGTGGAAGGACTCGACCTCCACGTTGCCGTACTCGGCGGTGGCCCGGCGGATCAGGTCGATCCGCTCCTCGACCGTGAACAGCCCCTGCTTGGACTGGTTGATCATCACGGCGACATGGACGACGTCGTACAGCTTGGAGGCACGGGCGATGATGTCCAGGTGCCCGTTGGTGATGGGGTCGAACGACCCCGGACAGACGGCGCGGCGCAACTCGGGTTCCTCGCTCTCCGATCCGGTCATGACACGCTTGCTGACGTCGATTCGGCGGACGTCGAAGCGGCGCGACCGTACCAAAGCGTCCCCTCGCCGTAGCGACGGGCCTTGATCGCTGCAAAACCGTCCGGCCAGGGGAAGGTGCCGCCTCGGGTGCTCCGCTCCACGGTGACGAGTGCCTGCTCCGCAAGCCACCCCTGACCACGGAGTGTGAGCAGGATCTCCCGGAGTGCGGCGTCGGTCACCACGTAGGGCGGGTCCAGGAAGACGAGGTCGTACGGATCGCCCGGGGGCGGTGCGGCGGCGGTCTGCTCGGCCTTGCCGGGACGGACCTCGACGCCCGGGAGGCCGACCGTACGGACGTTGTCGCGGATGGTGCGCACCGCGCGGGCATCGGCCTCGACCAGCAGGACGTGCGCGGCGCCGCGGGAGAGCGCCTCCAGGCCGACCGCGCCGGAGCCGCCGTACAGATCGAGCACCCGGGCGCCGGCCAGCGGGCCGTCGAGCGACTCCCAGGTGGAGAACATGCCCTCACGCGCCCGGTCGGAGGTCGGTCGGGTGCCGTTTCCCGGGGGTACGGCCAGGCGGCGGCCGCCGGCCGTACCGGCGATCACGCGGGTCATGGGCCCGTCCTTACGTTGCGCGGGTCAGGGCGGAGCCGGGCAGGCTCCGTCCCTCCACGATATGGCGTCGGCCGGCCGCGGACGCCCGGCCGGGGGCCGGAGGCCGGTGGGCGGTGATCGACATCACCTGGCGCCAGGGCCCTGGGGCCCGCCCGACGGGTCAGGGACGGGCCCGCGCGCTTCGCGGCCGCGGACCCGCTCATCCCTTGTCCAGATACTGCTCCCGCTCCTCGTCCAACAGGGCCGAGAGGGCGATCCGCAGTTCCGGGTATCCGGACAGGTCGGGATCGGCGGTGACCAGGGCGGTGGCCTCCTCGCGGGCGGCCGCGATCACGTCCTCGTCGTCGATGACCGCGAGCATCCGCAGCGAGGAGCGGACACCGGACTGCGCCTGGCCCAGGACATCGCCCTCCCGCCGCTGTTCGAGGTCGATACGGGAGAGCTCGAAGCCGTCGAGGGTGGCCGCGACGGCGGCGAGCCGGGCGCGCGCGGGGCTGGCCTCGGGCATCTCGCTGACCAGCAGACACAGTCCGGGGGCCGTGCCACGGCCGACCCGGCCGCGCAGCTGGTGCAGCTGGGAGACGCCGAAGCGGTCCGCATCCATGATCACCATGGCGGTGGCGTTGGGGACGTTCACGCCGACCTCGATGACCGTCGTCGCGACGAGGACGTCCAGCTCGCCCGCGGCGAAGGAACGCATCACGTCGTCCTTGTCGTCCGGCGCCATCCGGCCGTGCAGGACCGCCACCCGCAGACCGGCCAGCGGCCCCGCGCGGAGCTGCTCGGCGATGTCGAGCACCGCGAGCGGCGGCCGCTTCTCCGCCGCGTCCTCGGGTGAACTCTCCTTGGCCGCCGCGGCCTTGGCGCCCGGCGCGCCCTTCTTCGCCTTGGGCGCCTCCTCCTCGTCGCCGATCCGGGGGCACACCACATAGGCCTGATGCCCGGCCGCCACCTCCTCGCGGACCCGTTCCCAGGCGCGCGCGAGGAAGTGCGGCTTGTCCTTGGCGGGCACCACATGGCTGGCGATCGGCGAGCGTCCGGCGGGGAGCTGGTCCAGGACGGAGGTCTCCAGATCGCCGAAGACGGTCATGGCGACCGTGCGCGGAATGGGGGTCGCCGTCATCACCAGGAGATGCGGGGTCTGCTTCTCCCGCTGGGAGTTGCCCTTGCCGCGCAGCGCGTCGCGCTGCTCGACGCCGAAGCGGTGCTGTTCGTCGACGACGACCAGGCCCAGGTCGTGGAACTGCACCTTGTCCTCGATCAGGGCATGGGTGCCCACCACGATGCCGGCCTCGCCGGTGACCAGATCGAGCAGCGCCTGCCGGCGGGCGGCGGCCCCCATGGAGCCGGTCAGCAGCACGACCTTGGTGCCCTGCTCCGCACCGCCGAGCATCCCGCCCTCGGCCAGCTCCCCCATCATCTCGGTGATCGAGCGGTGGTGCTGCTGGGCCAGGACCTCGGTCGGCGCCAGCATCGCGGCCTGGCCGCCGCTGTCGACGACGCCGAGCATGGCGCGCAGCGCGACCATGGTGTTGTGGGTGACGGTGAAGTGGTCGGTCACATAGGCGTGGGAGGGATGCGCGACGCTGATGCACTGGACGGGCTTGCGGCCGACGTGCTCGATGGCGTGGACGGCGCGCCGGACGCCGGGCCCGCCCCCGGTGGGTGCACCGTCCCCGCCTCCGGGCGCGCGGAACGGCGGGTACCCGGCGGGCAGCGCCACGAAGACGTCGCAGGCACCGTCGCGTACGGGGACGGGCCGGGCGGAGCCGCCCAGGGAGCGCACCAGCCACGCCAGGTCGTCGGCGAGCGGGCCGGGGGCCGCGCGGTAGACCGCGGTGGCTTCCGCGGGCCCGCCCCCGGTGTCCATCAGCCCCTGCACCGCGGCCAGCCGATCCTTGAGGGGGGCGTGGCGATAGGCCGTGGGCAGGCGGTCCGCCGGGCCGCCGGCCTCGGCCAGCCGCTGCCCCACCAGATACGGATCGAGCGGCCGCTCCCCGCCCGCGTCGAGATCGACCGGGGTGGCCGCCGCGATCGACCACTTGGGCCGGCCGTCGGGGCCGAGCAGATCTCCCCGCAGCTCGCGGGTGGTCAGCACCCGCTCGCCCGTCTCGCGGGAGCCGACGATCCACAGATGTTCGTCGTCGCACTCGACGGCGCTGCCGTCCGACAGCACCAGCCGCCAGACCTCCCGCTCGCCCTGCGGGAAGACCCCGTCCACCACGGTGAGCTCCCCGCTCGGCACGACCACCTCCGTGCCGACGGCCATCTCCCCCATGGGGCAAAAGCCGCGCGGGGTCAGCACCAGGGCGTCCAGGGGCTGCGCCTTGCCGGAGCCCACCTCGCCCTGGAGGAGGCGGTGCATGGGGTGCTCGGCCGCCAGGTCGTCGAAGATCTCCCGACTGACCTTCTGCTGGCCGTCCGTGAGCGTGAAGGGCAGCTTGGCGTCGAAGGCGTCGAGGATGCCGCCCTTCGCCACCCGCCGCGCCACGGCGGGGAGTTGGGTCTCGGCGAGCCGGCGCCGGGCGAGCGCGACCTGCAGGACGAAGGCCTCGTCCCACTTCAGCCGGTCCCGTGCGGCGGCGATGTCGGCCTTGCTCTCCGGGCGGTGGATCTTGAGCAGCGCCTCGGGGAGCGGGACCAGCGCCCGGCCCTCGCGCAGCGAGCCGGGGAGCGGGTCGACGGCGTCCCGCGCGCTGGGCAGCACCGCGTCGACCGCCTTGGCGATCTTCCAGGACGCCATCTGCTGGCAGGCGGGGTAGATCGGCAGGAGCTGCCGGGCGAAGGCGTCGACCGCCTCGGCGCCGCTCTCGGCGTCGCCGTCGAGGAGCTCGTATTCGGGGTGGGCCAGCTGGAGTTTGTGCTGGAAGACCGACACCTTGCCGGCGAACATCGCGCGGCGTCCCGGGAGCAGGTCCTTGTGGGGCTTGTGGATGCCCTTGCCGAAGAAGACCAGCCGGAGCCGGCCGCTGCCGTCGGTGAGCGTCACTTCGAGGCGCTGTCCCCTGCCGCCGTTGAACTTCAGCACCCGGGAATCCGCGACCTGCGCGACGACGGTGACGTGTTCGTCCAGCGGAAGGTCCGCGAGGCGGGTCAGTTCGCCGCGCTCGGCATAACGCCGCGGGTAGTGGTGCAGCAGATCGCCGACCGTCCGCAGGCCGAGATGCTCGGCCAGCACCTTCGCGGTGGTGCCACCGAGGATCTTCTTCAGGGGTTCATCGAGCGCTGCCACAGGTCCATTGCACACCACGCCTGTGACAATCGGGGTGCGCCGAGCACCCCGGCGCCCTCACTCCACACCGATGAGCAGCGGCACCGCATGCTGACCGCCGTGGTAGACCACCGTGTCCACGGCGAGATGGCGTGCGCGGACATGCCGCTCCAGCCGCTCGGCGAGTGCGTCGGGCACGCCGGCGCCGAGGACCAGGGTCACCATCTCCCCGCCCGCCGACAGCATCCGGTCGAGCACGGTCATCGCCGTCGGCACGAGATCGGAGCCGATCACCGCCACGTCGCCGTCGATCAGGCCGAGGATGTCCCCGGCCTGGCAGACGCCGGCCATGGTCCACGACTGCCGCTCGGCGACGGCCAGCTCCGCGTAGCGGGTGGCGCCCGCGGCCGCGGTCATCGCGACCACGTCCTCGTCGAAGCTGCGGCCCGGCTCGTGCACGGCCAGCGCCGCGATGCCCTGGACCGCGGAGCGGGTGGGGATGAGGGCGACCCGGATGCCTTCGGTACGGGCCTGTTCGGCGGCGGCCGCCGCGGTGTGGCGCAGGTCGGGGTCGTTCGGCAGCAGCATCACCTCACGGGCGCGGGCCTGCCGGATCGCCTGCAGCAGTTCGCCGCTGGCGGGCGGCTCCCCGGGACGTACCGCCACGGGGGTGGCACCGGCCTGCGCGCACAGCCCGGCGAGCCCGGCGCCGGGCACCACCGCGACCACGGCCCGTGCGGTCATCGCCGGCTCCCTGGTGCGCGCGGCCCCGCCGAAGTGCGTGATCCGGATCCGGTACGGGCGGCCCGCCTCGATCCCGGCCTCCACGGCGGCCCCGGCGTCGTCGACATGGACATGGACGTTCCACAGCCCGTCCCCGCCGACCACCACCAGGGAGTCGCCGAGCCCGTCGAGCCGGTCGCGCAGCCGCGCCACGGCCGCGTCGCCGGCCTCCAGCAGATAGATCACCTCGAAGGCGGGCCCGTCCGGGTCGCCGCAGCCGTCCGCCGCCCGGGCCGCGAGCTCGCAGCCGGCCGCCTGCGGGAGCGGGGCGTCGGCCCGTACGGCGACCGGTGTCGCCGAGACCTCCCCGCAGAGCGCGTCGGCGAGCGCTCCCAGCACCGCGACGAGTCCGCAGCCGCCGGCGTCCACGACACCGGCCCGGCCGAGCACCGCCAGCTGCCCGGGGGTCGCCCGCAGGGCCGCGGACGCGCCCTCATGGGCGGCGCGGGCGACCTCGGCGGGACCCGCGGCCCGGTCGGCGGCGCACCTGGCGGCGGCGTCGGCGGCGGCCGTCGCCACCGTCAGGACGGTGCCCTCCACGGGGTGGGCGACGGCCTCGTACGCCGAGGCGGCGGCCCTGCGCAGCGCCCGACCCAGGGCGTCGCCGGAGCCGTCGGCGGCGGCCAGGACCTCGGTCATCCCGCGCAGCAGCTGCGCCAGGATGGTGCCGGAGTTGCCGCGCGCCCCGATGAGGGCGCCGTGTGCCATGGCGCCGATGGCGTCGGTGAGACGGGGCGCGGTACCGGCGGAGCCGTGCCCGTCGAAGGCGGCCTCGACCGCGCGGGCGGCCGATTCGAGCGTCAGATAGAGGTTGGTGCCGGTGTCGCCGTCGGCCACCGGGTAGACGTTGATCGCGTCGATCCGTTCGCGTTCCCGGCCGAGCGCCTCCAGTGCCAGCCCGCACCAGGAGCGGACCGCGGCGGCGTCGAGCGGGTGCGGCACATCGTCCTCCTGGGTCGCGGGATGCCTCGCACAGTAGCCGCGCTCCGGGAGTGGGACCGGGGCGGGGGGTCGGGGGGTGCGTGGTAGTTTCGTTCTACGGGAGCGGCCGTTGTATGCTGCTCCGGTTGCCCGATGAGAATCGGGCCATTCCTCTCCTGACGGTGCCGGTCGGGCAATGCACTCGGCTCGTCGGGATTTCACCGTAAGTGCATCTGAAGTCTTTGGAGTGACCCGTGGCTGCCAACTGCGACGTCTGCGGCAAGGGGCCGGGCTTCGGCAAGAGTGTCTCGCACTCGCATCGCCGCACCAACCGTCGTTGGAATCCCAACATCCAGACGGTGCGTGCAGTGATCGGGCGCACGCCGAAGAAGCTGAACGCCTGCACCTCGTGCATCAAGGCCGGCAAGGTCTCGCGCTGACGTCTTAGCCGTAGCGCAGCCCAGCCGGTTGCTTGTGAAGCCGGTCCACCTCCGTGGTGGGCCGGCTTTTTGCCGTTCCCGGGGCCGGTCGCCGCGGCTGGGGCCGGGCGCCGCGGCGACCGGCCCGGCCGGGGTACCGCGGGGTCCGTGCCGTCAGCTCCCGTCGCCGAGCCGCCAGCCGTGGTGGACGGGGCCGATGCCCGCGCCCAGCCGGAAGCCGGCCGCGATCGCGCCGGTGACGTAGTCCTTCGCCGCCGCCGCGGCCTGCGGGACGGTGTCCCCCTTGGCGAGCTGCGCGGCGAGCGCGGCGGCCAGGGTGCAGCCGGTGCCGTGGGTGTGCCGGTTGTCGTGGCGGGGGGCGCGCAGCCAGTGCTCCTCGGTGCCGTCGGTGAGCAGATCGACGGCGCCGTCACCGGCACCGGCCGGGAGGTGGCCGCCCTTGATGAGCGCCCAGCGCGGCCCGAAGTCCAGGATCGCGGCGGCCGCCCGGCGCATACCGGCCTCGTCCTCGACGCGTACGCCGGTCAACTGGGCGACCTCGTCCAGGTTGGGGGTGGCGACGGTGGCCGCTGGCAGCAGTGCGGTGCGGACCGCTTCCAGGGCGTCGGCGGCGAGCAGCGGGTCGCCGTGCTTGGAGACCCCGACGGGGTCGACGACGACCGGGGCCCGCAGGCCGGCGAGCAGTTCGGCGACGGTGGCGACGAGTTCGGCGGAGGAGAGCATGCCGGTCTTGACCGCCTGGACGCCGATGTCGTCGACGACGCTGCGGAACTGGGTCCGTACGGCCTCGGCAGGCAGGTCCCACGCGCCTTGCACCCCCAGGGAGTTCTGGGCGGTGACGGCGGTGAGCACGCTCATGCCGTGCGTGCCGAGCGCCAGCATCGTCTTCAGGTCGGCCTGGATGCCCGCGCCGCCACCGGAGTCGGACCCGGCGACGGTCAGGACGCGTGGAGGGATGCGCATACCGCCGAATCTACTCGGCGGCGTCCGGCCGTCCCGCGGCCGGCGGCCGGATGCGCCCTCACAGCTGCGATTCGGCGTCCCCGTTGTCGCCGAAGTGGTCCCAGCCGGCCTTCACCCACGGGGCGCCGTCCACCGTCACCTGGGGCAGCGCGGAGGGGTGGAGCACCTCGCCGATGACCTTCCACCGGGCGGGCAGCTTCACATCGGGCGGGAAAGTGGCCACGATCGCGTGATCCTCACCGCCGTTGAGCACCCACTGCATCGGGTCCACGCCGACGGCCGTGCCGATGTCGGACATCTGCGAGGGGATGTCGATGCCGGCGGACCGCAGGTCGATCCGGACCTTGCTGGCCTCGGCGATGTGCCCGAGGTCGGCGACCAGCCCGTCGCTGACGTCCGTCATGGCGGTGGCGCCGAGCCCGGCGGCCGCGGGGCCCGCGTGGTACGGCGGCTCGGGCCGGCGGTGGGCCTCCACGAAGGCGCGCGGCGAGCGGAATCCGCGGGTGAGGACCGCGTGCCCGGCGGCGGACCAGCCCAGCCAGCCGGTGACCGCGACGACATCGCCGGGCTGCGCGCCGGCGCGGGTGACCGGCTCCTGGTTGCGCAGGTCGCCGAGCGCGGTGATGGCGACGGTGATGGTGTCGCCGCGTACGACGTCCCCGCCGACGACCGCGGCGCCGGCCACCTGGCACTCGTCGCGCAGCCCGTCCATCAGCTCGGTCGGCCAGGTCGCGGGGAGTTCCGCGGGGACGACCAGGCCCAGCAGGATCGCGGTGGGCACCGCGCCCATCGCCGCGATGTCGGCGAGGTTCTGCGCGGCGGCCTTGCGGCCGACGTCGTAGGCGGTGGACCAGTCACGGCGGAAGTGCCGGCCCTCCAGGAGGATGTCGGTGCTGGCGACCACCCTCCGGTCCGGCGCGGTGACCACCGCGGCGTCGTCACCCGGCCCGATCCGTACCGCCGGAGTGGAGGTGAGCCGGGAGGTGAGCTCCCTGATCAGCCCGAATTCCCCCAGCTCGCCCACGGTGCCCTTCATGCTGTTGCCCTTCCCATGTGTACGGACGGTCCGTACGTGGCTGACGACTGTGCCGCACTCGCCGTGTTCACCGCGCGGGTCTCCCCGCTCCCCGCGGTGACGCGGTACCGTGGCGTCCCTTCTTCCCACATGATCCTCGTAGCCGCCCTGGAGGTTCCGTGGTACAGGCCTACATCCTGATCCAGACCGAGGTCGGCAAGGCCTCGGCGGTAGCTGAGGTGATCTCCACGATCCACGGTGTGCTGCAGGCTGAGGACGTGACCGGGCCCTATGACGTCATCGTGCGCGCTCAGGCCGACACCGTCGATGAGCTGGGTCGCATGGTGGTCGCGAAGGTCCAGCAAGTGGAAGGCATCACCCGCACCCTTACCTGCCCGGTCGTCCATCTCTAGCTCCCCCGTATCCTCTGCCGGGTGATCTCTGCGCGCCGCTGGTACCTGGCCCTTCCCCCGCTCGCCGTGTTGATCGCCGCGGTGAGCTGTTCCTCGTCCGAGGACGTGGCCGTCCCCTCCCCGCAAGGGGAGGCGGCACGGTATTGCCGAGCGCTCCACAAGGAGTTGCCGCGGACCGTGGACCGGCTGGAACGGGGTACCGCCGAACCGGTCTCGGACTTCACTGCCATGTGGGGCGATCCTGCCGTGAAACTGCGCTGCGGAGTGCCGAAGCCCGAGGTCCTGACGTACGGCAGTGAACATTACAACCCCAACGCCGACGCGGCGGAAGTCAACGGGGTCCAATGGCTCTTCGAGAAGCAGGACGACGGCTACCGCTTCACGACGGTGTTGCGGAAGGCGTACGTCGAGGTGACCGTGCCCGGGAAGTACGCCCCCGAGGTCGATGTGCTCACCGACCTCGCGGACGCCGTGAAGAAGACCGTTCCCGCCGGGGTCTAGAGCCACCAGCGTGGCGGTCGGAGCGGCCGGCCCGGAGGCCGGCCGCGGCTCAGCGCAGGCCCGTGGACCGCTGGAGTGCGGCCTGCAGGAGCCGGTCGATCAGCTCGGGGTAGCTCACACCGCTCTCCTGCCACATCCGCGGGTACATGGAGATGGGGGTGAAGCCGGGCAGGGTGTTGATCTCGTTGATCACGAACTCGCCGTTGTCCTGGAGGAAGAAGTCCGCGCGCACCAGGCCCTCGCAGGACGCCGCCTCGAAGGCAGCGACGGCCAGCTCCTGGACCTTCGCGGTCTCCTCGGCGCTCAGCGGCGCCGGCACGATGCCGTCGGCCGAGTCGATGTACTTGGCCTCGAAGTCGTAGAAGTCGTGCGCGCTGACCGGCGGGATCTCGGCCGGCACGCTGGCCCGCGGGCCGTCGGCGAACTCCAGCACCCCGCACTCGATCTCCCGGCCGCGCAGCAGCGCCTCGACGAGGATCTTGGGGTCGTGCCGCCGGGCCTCCTCGACCGCCTCGTCCAGGCCGGCGAGGTCGTCGACCTTGGTGATGCCGATGGACGAACCGGCCCGGGCGGGCTTCACGAAGAGCGGCCAGCCGTGTTCCGCGGCGAAGTCCACGATCTTCTTGCGGGCGGCGGCCGGATCCTGCTCCCACTCACGGGGGCGGATGACCTCGTAGGGGCCGACCGGCAGACCGAAGGAGGTGAACACCCGCTTCATGTAGTCCTTGTCCTGGCCCACGGCGGAGGCGAGCACGCCCGAGCCGACGTAGGGGACGCCGGAGAGCTCCAGCAGGCCCTGCAGGGTGCCGTCCTCGCCGTACGGGCCGTGCAGCACGGGGAAGACGACATCGACCTCGCCCAGCGCCTTGGGCACCGTGCCCGGCTCGGTGTAGACGACCTCGCGGTTGGTCGGGTCGACGGGGAGCACCACGCCGCCCTCGGCGGACTCGGCGAGCTCGGCCACGCTGGGCAGCCGCCGGTCCGCAATGGCCATCCGTTCGGGGTCGTCGGCGGTCAGCGCCCAGCGGCCGTCGGAGGTGATGCCGATCGGCAGCACGTCGTACTTGTCGCGGTCGATGGCGCGCAGCACCGCTCCGGCGGTGAGTACGGAGATCGCGTGCTCGGAGCTGCGTCCGCCGAACACGACGGCGACGCGGGGCTTGTGGGAGGGGGTCTGGCTGCTCATATCGCGTTGAGGGTACCTGCTGACCGGAGCGGAGTCAGTGCTGCTGCGGCCGTCGGAGACCTCGCGCCGCCGTCCGCGGGGGCTGCCGCGGAGCACCGGTTCCCGACGGACCGCACAGAACCGGGTGAATCGACTCCGATTCCGGTGCCGCGCGAAGGCGACGCTTCAGTGCCGCTCGGACTTGGCGCTGCGGGCCATCAGGTCCTTCAGGGCGGCCATCGGCTGCTTGCCCTCGTGGACGATCTCGACGACCGTCTCGGTGAGCGGCATCTCGACGCCGTGCCGGCGGGCCAGATCCAGCACGGATTCGCAGGATTTGACGCCCTCGGCGGTCTGCTTGGTGACCGCGATGGTCTCCTCCAGCGTCATCCCCCGGCCGAGGTTGGTGCCGAAGGTGTTGTTGCGCGAGAGCGGTGAGGAGCAGGTGGCGACGAGGTCGCCCATGCCGGCCAGGCCGGCGAAGGTGCGCGCGTCGGCGCCCATGGCCAGGCCGAGCCGGGTGGTCTCGGCCAGACCGCGGGTGATCAGGGACGCCTTGGCGTTGTCGCCCAGCCCCATGCCGGTGGCGATGCCGACGGCCAGCGCGATGACGTTCTTGACCGCGCCGCCCAGTTCGCAGCCCACCACGTCGGTGTTGGTGTACGGGCGGAAGTACGCGGTGTGGCAGGCGGTCTGGAAGCGCCGGGCGACCGCCTCGTCGGCGCAGGCCACGACGGCGGTGGCGGGCTGCCGGGCGGCGACCTCCCGGGCGAGGTTGGGGCCGGTCAGCACCGCGACCTGCTCCGCCGGCACCTTGGCGACCTCCTCGATGACCTCGCTCATGCGCTTGGCCGTGCCCAGTTCGACGCCCTTCATCAGGGACACCAGGACCGTCCCCTCGGGCAGCAGGGGCGCCCACTCGGCCAGATTGCCGCGCAGCGTCTGGGCGGGGACGGCCAGCACGGCGAACTCCGCGCCGCGCGCCGCTTCCGCCGGGTCGGTGGTGGCCCGTACGGACGCGGGAAGCTCGACGCCCGGCAGGTAGTCGGGGTTGGTACGGCCGTTGTTGATGGCGTCGACGAGGGCCGGGCGGCGCCCCCACAGGGTCACCTCGCAGCCTGCGTCGGCGAGCACCATCGCGAAGGCGGTACCCCAGGACCCCGTGCCGTAGACGGCGCAGCGCGTCACTTGCTTTCATCCTCCTGTGCCTGCTGGGTGCTTCGGGCCTGCTGCGATCCGACGGCCTGCTCGGAGGCGGCGGCCGGTTCGACGGAAGCGGTGGCCGCCGCGGCGCCCCCGCCTGCCTTGGCGGCCTCCCGGGCGGCGCGGCGATCCCGGGCGATCGCCTTGCGCCAGTCGTACGGTTCGGCCGGCGCGGGCGCACCGCGCAGGACGGCCAGCTGCTCGGCGATGGCGGCCATGATGACCTCGGTGACGGCCCGCAGCACCTCGGCGGTCGGCTCCTGGCCGTAGAACGCGCTCAGGTCGACCGGCGGCCCCGCCTGCACCCGCAGCGTCTTGCGCGGGAGGAGGCGCAGCTTCTTCTCCTTGGCGTACGGCGGCATCGCCTCATGGGCGCCCCACTGCGCGACGGGGATGACCGGCGCCTTCGTCAGCAAGGCCACCCGCGCGGCGCCGGTCTTGCCCTGCATGGGCCACAGCTCCGGGTCGCGGGTGAGGGTGCCCTCGGGGTAGAAGGCGACGCATTCGCCCTTCTCGATGGCGCTGACGGCGGCGCGGAACGCGGTGGCGGCGTCGGTGGTTTCCCGGTAGACGGGGATCTGCCCGGTGCCGCGCATCATCAGGCCGACAAAGCCGCTCTTGAAGAGGCCCGCCTTGGCCAGGAATCGCGGGACCCGCCCGGTGTTGTACTGATAGTGCGCATAGGAGAGCGGGTCGAGATACGAGTTGTGGTTGACCGCGGTGATAAATCCGCCGTCGGCCGGAATGTGCTCCATTCCCCGCCAGTCCCGCTTGAACAGAACCAAGAGCGGCGGTTTGCAGATGACCGCGGCCAAGCGGTACCAGAAGCCGATTCTGCGGCGGGACACTGGGACACCCTCCTTGTGGGGACCTGCGAAGCTGCTGCGGGCCGGCAGCCGCACAAGTGTCGCCCCAGGTACCCGCTATGTCGAGAACACCGTAACCCCGACGCTCCCGCGGAGCGGCGGCAGCAGGTGAGAATGGCGTCGATGCGAAGAGACGGAGCAGATGGCGAAGCAGAGACGACCTGGAGCCTGGTGGTGCCGCTGAAACCGCTGGTGCGAGCCAAAAGCAGGCTCTCCGGAGCCGCCGGTGAGGAGTTCCGCCCCCGACTGGCCCTCGCCTTCGCCCTCGACACCGTGACGGCGGCGCTGACCTGCGCGAACGTCCGGGATGTGGCGGTTGTCACGGACGACCGGCTGGCCGGGGAACGGCTGGCGGCGCTGGGGGCGCAGATCGTTCCCGACACACCGGGCCGCGGGCTCAACGCGGCGCTGTCCCATGGCGCGGGCGCGGTCCGGGCGCGTCGCCCGGGCGCGGCGGTCGCTGCGCTGAACGCCGACCTGCCCGCGCTGCGCCCCGCCGAACTGGAACTGGTGCTCCAATGCGCTTCGCTATTTCCCCGCGCATTTCTCGCGGACGCGGCGGATATCGGGACAACACTTCTGACCGCGACTTCCGGCACGGAATTGGAACCGGCATTCGGGGGCGCGTCCCGGGCCCGTCACCTGGCCTCGGGGGCCCGCGAGCTCACCGCGCCCGGGGTGCCCTCGGTACGCCGGGACGTGGACACCGCCGAGGACCTGCTGGCCGCGCTGGCGCTGGGCGTGGGCCCGTACACCGCGCGCCAGGCCCCGTATCTCGCCGGTGGGGCGGCAACCGGGCACGGCGCGCCAGGGGAGCCCGAGCGGCTGCGGCCGCCGCAGGTCAGAGCGTCTGGAGCGTGATCAGCACGATGCGCCGGTCGGCACCGTCGCCGGTGACGTCGATACGGACCCGCTGACCGGGGCGCAGCAGCAACAGGCCGCCGGCGTCGAAGGCCGCCGCATCGAAGGGCAGCGGGGTGCCGTCGTCCAGCAGCACGCTGCCGGAGCGGGTCTCGGAGTCGTACGTGTACGCGGTGGCCTGCATGGGAGAGAGCCTAGACGAGTAAGCCCGGTCTCCCTTCGTCCGCCCGCGGGCCAGAACGGAGACGCCCCGGAACGCACCGCGGGCCGGGCTCCCCGAAGGGAGACCGGCCCGACGCATGCGTGGTCGATGCTGCCATTACCGCTTGCGGGCAGTGGTCTTCTTGGCGGTGGTCTTACGCGCCGTGGCCTTCTTCGCCGGGGCCTTCTTCGCCGTGGCCTTCTTGGCGGGGGCGGTCTTCTTCGCCGTCGCCTTCTTCGCCGTGGTCTTCTTGGCCGTGGTCTTCTTCGCGGCGGCCTTCTTGGCCGTCGTCTTCTTCGCCGTGGTCTTCTTCGCCGCGGTCTTCTTCGCCGTGGTCTTCTTCGCCGCGGCCTTCTTGGCCGTCGTCTTCTTCGCCGCGGCCTTCTTGGCGGTGGCCTTCTTCGCCGCGGCCTTCTTGATGGCCGCGCCGCCGGTCAGGCTGCCCTTGGGAGCCTTCTTGACGGAGACCTCACCGCCCTTGGGGAGCTTCTTCGAGCCGCTCACCAGGTCCTTGAAGCCCTGGCCGGCCCGGAAACGCGGCACCGAGGTCTTCTTGACCCGCACGCGCTCACCCGTCTGCGGGTTGCGGGCGTAGCGGGCCGGGCGGTCGACCTTCTCGAACGAACCGAATCCGGTGACCGAAACGCGGTCACCGGAGACCACCGCACGGACGATTGCATCCAGTACCGCGTCGACCGCTTCCGCGGCGTTCTGGCGGCCGCCGAGCTTGTCGGCAATGGCTTCTACGAGCTGCGCCTTGTTCACGTCTTCCCCTTCGGAGACATTGCTGGAAGGAAAGTTTCCAAGCTTTTTCGCACGTTAGGCAGATATATACCGCAAATCAAACACGAAACGGGCTAATCACCCTTGTGCCGCAACGAAGTCGACCTTCACGGACTTCCATCGGCGTGCACATCTTCGGGATAACGACCTTCGTCGAGGTCTTCCATGAACCACTCCAGACGCCTTGCCGCGTCCGCAAGATCGTGTTTAGCCGCGGCCGTGATGACGAGCAGCTTCCGGGTCAGCGCCATCCGTACGCCCTCCGGGACTTGCAGTGTCCGCACTCTTGCGTGTGCGTCCTTGAGCCGGTCGGCGACGACTCCGTAGAGCTTGAGTTGCTCGTCGCGTTCCATGCGCTAATTGTGCCATCTGCGGCGAGTTGTCGCTTCACGGGGCCTCAACAGGCGCCCCAACGCAGCGATGCGCCCCCTGCCAACTGCACAGGGGGCGCATCGTACGCAATAACGCTTTGAGCCAAAACCCGAGGTCAGACCTCGAGGGTACGCGGCTTGAACGACGGCCTGTTCGCCTCGTACTCCACGATGGACGACTCCTCCCGAAGGGTGAGGCTGATGTCGTCCAGCCCCTCCAGGAGGCGCCAACGCGCATTCTCGTCCAGCTCGAAGCCGGCGCTGAT
>NZ_SDIG01000118.1:0-21132 GCF_004122755.1 Streptomyces sp. TM32 | reverse complement strand
TGTCCGCGGCGGGCTGCGCGGCGGCTCTGCGGCCGCCATAACGGCGGTGCACCGCCTGTTTGGTCACGCCGAGCGCCCACGCGCCGCCCGCCAGCGCCCCGGGACCGCCCCCGACACCGGTCCCGGGGCGGCGTCATGTCCGGGGCGGATCGGGCCGGGCCGTGCCGTGGCATGGCTGCCGTACGACGGGGCGCGATGGCGGATGGCGGGATGGCGGCTGGCGGGATGGCGGGGTCACGAGCGCCGAAGCCGTCCCGCGCACCGAGCGGTGTCACCCGAGATCGGGTGGATCGATCCGGACCCGTACGGCCTCCCCCTCCCGCTTGACCATCCGGGCCGCGCGGGCGGCCTTGAGCGCCGCGGCGAGCGCCGCGCCCTGACCCGGGCGGACGCGTACCAGCGCCCGCTCCCACTGTTCGCCGGCCGGCGGGTCGCCCGGCCGACGCGGGCGGGCGGGGTCCGGTACGGGAAGGGGTACGGGGCCCAACACCTCGGCACCGGCGGGGAGTTCGGCGGACCGCAGCAGTTCGGTGACGTCCTCGGACCGGCCGGTCACGGAGGCCATCCGCGACACCGGGGGGAAGCCCAGCTCGGCCCGCTCGGCCAGCTCGCGGACCGCATGGCCGACCGGATCCCAGCGCACCAGCGCCTGCACCGGCCGCAGCGTCGGTTCCGCGATGACCGCGACCGTGCCCCCTGCCGCCTGACCGCGGACCAGCCCGGCGGCGCCCAGCCAGCGGCGCAGCGCCTCCTCCCCGGCCCGCAGATCCGGCCGCCCGAGCAGCGCCCAGCCGTCCAGCAGCAGCGCGGCCGCATACCCGCCGCCCGCCGCCACCGGCTCCGCGCCCGGTGTGCTCACCACGAGCGCGGGGGCGTCCGGCACCGTCGCCAGCACATGGTCCCGCCCCGAGGTGCGCACCGGTACCGCCGGGAAGACCCGGCCCAGCTCCTCCGCCGTGCGCCGCGCCCCCACGACCCGGGCCCGCAGCCGCGCGCCACCGCACTCGCCGCAATGCCAGTCGGGCTCCGGCCGTCCGCACCACGCGCAGAGCAGATCGCCCGCGTGCTGCGATTCCAGCGGGCCCGCGCAGGCCCGGCAGCGCGCGGGGGTACGGCACCGTTCGCACGACAGCCGGGGCGCATATCCGCGGCGCGGCACCTGGACGAGGACCGGCCCGCGCTGCAGCCCCTCCCGCACCAGCTGCCAGGCCATCGTCGGCAGCCGGGCGGCCCGCGCGGCGGCGTCCCGCGCCTCGTCACCGTCGCTGACCGTACGCACCAGCGGCGCCGCGGCCCGCACCTGCTCGCGCTCGGCGGCCAGCGGGCGCGCCCAGCCGGTCTCGACCAGCTGCGCCGCCTCGACGGTGCAGCTCAGCCCGCCCAGCAGGAAGCCGGCGCGCTCGTTGACCGAGCGCTGGATGAGGACCTCGCGGGCATGCGGCTGGGGCGCATGGGGATCGCTGTGGCTGGCGTCCCCGTCGTCCCAGAGGGCGACCAGCCCCAGATCGGCGACCGGGGCGAACATCGCCGCGCGCGTCCCGACCACGGCCCGCACCGCGCCCCGGCTCACCGCCAGCCAGCGGCGATAGCGCTCCTCCGGTCCGGCATCGGCGGTGAGCAGCACATGCCGGTCCGTCCCGATCAGCTCGCCGAGCGCCGCGTCCACCCGCGCCGCGGCCCGCCCGTCCGGCACCACCACCAGCGCGCCACGCCCGCCCGCCAGCGCCGCGGCGGCCGCCCGCGCCAGCTCCTGCGGCCAGGTCGCTCCGGGGAGCGCGGTCCACACGGCCCGCGGGGCGTCCCCGCGCGTCAGCGCCGTCAAAAACCCGGGGCCAGCGCCGTAACGCTCCCAACTCCCTGGTTCCGGTGGGGCGTTGGGCGGCTGTGGGGCAGGCGAGGGCTTGGCCTCGGCCCGCGCCCGCCGCGGGGGGACCGCCAGCTGCACCACATCGGCCAGCGAGCCGGCATAGCGGTCCGCGACCGCCCGGCACAGCCCCAGCAGCTCCGGCGTCAGCACCCGCTCCGACGACAGCACTTGGGCAATCGGCGCCAGCACCCCGCGGTAGTCGCTCTCCGCGACCCGTTCCACGATGAATCCGCTGACCAGCTTGCCGCCCTCGCGCCGGCCGCCCTTCTCCCCCGCGCCGAACCGCACCCGCACCCGCACCCCGGGCTGCGCCTCCTGGTCCATCGCCGCGGGCACCGCATAGTCGAAATACCGGTCGAGGTGCACCAGGCCCTTGTCGACCAGCACCCGCGCCACCGGCAGCTGTGCCGCGAGCTCGGCGCCCCGCCAGGTCCGCGGCTTCGCGCGCCCGGCCTTGTTCTCCCGCACGGCCTCGCGGATGAGGGCCAACTGCTCGCCCGCATCCGACGCCCCCGCCTCCGGTCGCCCGTTCTCCCTGCTCACAGCACCAGTCTTAGCAGACGGCACGGACAGCGACCGGTGGCTGTGGACAACCGACGGCCCCGGACCGCCAGGCGGTCCGGGGCCGTGGTCACCTCATACGAGGCAGTGGGCTTACAGCCCGGCGGCCTGCTTCAGCGCCTCCACACGGTCCGTGCGCTCCCAGGTGAAGTCCTCCAGCTCACGGCCGAAGTGGCCGTAGGCGGCGGTCTGGGCGTAGACCGGGCGGAGCAGATCGAGGTCGCGGATGATGGCGGCCGGGCGGAGGTCGAAGACCTCGCCGATGGCCTGCTCGATCTTGTCGGTGTCGACGGTGGCGGTGCCGAAGGTCTCGACGAAGAGACCGACCGGCTCGGCCTTGCCGATGGCGTAGGCGACCTGAACCTCGCAGCGGGCCGCGAGGCCGGCGGCGACGACGTTCTTGGCGACCCAGCGCATCGCGTAGGCGGCCGAGCGGTCGACCTTGGACGGGTCCTTGCCGGAGAAGGCACCGCCGCCGTGACGGGCCATGCCGCCGTAGGTGTCGATGATGATCTTGCGGCCGGTGAGGCCGGCGTCACCCATCGGGCCGCCGATCTCGAAGCGGCCGGTCGGGTTGACCAGCAGCCGGTAGCCGTCGGTGTCCAGCTTGATGCCGTCCTCGACGAGCTGGTTGAGGACGTGCTCGACGACGAACTCGCGGATGTCGGGCGCCAGCAGCGAGTCGAGGTCGATGTCGCTGGCGTGCTGCGAGGAGACCACGACGGTGTCGAGGCGGACGGCCTTGTGGCCGTCGTACTCGATGGTGACCTGGGTCTTGCCGTCGGGGCGGAGGTAGGGGATGGTGCCGTTCTTGCGGACCTCGGAGAGGCGCTTGGAGAGCCGGTGCGCGAGGTTGATCGGGAGCGGCATCAGCTCCGGGGTCTCGTCGCAGGCATAGCCGAACATCAGGCCCTGGTCGCCCGCGCCCTGCTTGTCCAGCTCGTCGTCGTCGCCCTCGACGCGGTTCTCGTACGCGGTGTCGACACCCTGGGCGATGTCCGGGGACTGCGCGCCGATGGACACCGAGACGCCGCAGGAAGCGCCGTCGAAGCCCTTCTTGGAGGAGTCGTAACCGATGTCCAGGATCTTGTTGCGGACGAGGTTGGGGATGTCGGCGTACGCCTTCGTGGTCACCTCGCCGGCCACGTGCACCAGGCCGGTGGTGATCAACGTCTCCACGGCGACCCGGGAGGTCGGGTCCTCCTTGAGGAGAGCGTCGAGGATGGTGTCGCTGATCTGGTCAGCGATCTTGTCGGGGTGGCCCTCGGTGACGGACTCCGAGGTGAAGAGGCGGCGGGACACATCGCTCCCTGGGGTTGCAGCGGCTGCTGGCTGATCATTGGCGGAAGGGCCGAGAGCTGCGCTCGGCCCGATCCACTCGCCAGTTTATCGGTCGTATGCGGCGTTCGGACACGCAGTCTCGATTTATGGACCCCTCGTGACCTGGGACACCGCGACTCACGGTAGGACGATCACCTTGAGAATGGGGCGGGTCAAGGGGACACGCCCGATTTTGTACGGCCGAAGGGGTGTTTCCGGAGGCCGGATGCGCGTCTCAGCGTTCGGTATCGGCCAGGCGCGGAGCCACCAGGTCCCAGACCGTATCGGCCAGGTCTTCCTTGGGTCCGTACGGCACCGGGGTCTCGGCGCCGTCGGCCGCCAGGATCACCGCTTCGTTCCCGGCCGAGCCGAAGGCCTTGTGCTCCCCGACCTCATTGACGACCAGCAGGTCACAGCCCTTGCGGGCGAGTTTGGCGCGGCCGTTGGCGAGCACGTCGTCGGTCTCGGCGGCGAAGCCGACCACGACCTGGCCCGGACGGGCCCGCTCCGCGGAGAGCTCGGCCAGGATGTCTGGATTTCTCACTAGAGTTACCGGCTCCGGTTCCTGGCCGTCGACCTTCTTGATCTTGCCGGTGGTGTAGACGGCGGGCCGGAAGTCGGCCACGGCGGCGGCCATGACCACCGCATCGGCCTCCGCGGCAGCCTTCAGTACGGCCTCGCGCAGCTGACGGGCCGTGCCGATACGGACCACGTCGACGCCGGCCGGATCGGGCAGCTCGGTGTTGCCGGCGACGAGGGTGACCCGGGCGCCGCGGGCCACCGCGGTGCGGGCGAGCGCATAGCCCTGCATGCCCGAGGAGCGGTTGCCCAGATAGCGGACCGGGTCCAGCGGTTCGCGGGTGCCGCCCGCGCTGACCACCACATGGCGGCCGGCGAGATCCCGCTCGGCCGCCCGCGGGCCGCGGGCCAGCACCCGGCGGCAGAGTTCGAAGATCTCGGCCGGGTCGGGGAGGCGGCCCTTGCCGGTGTCGACACCGGTCAGCCGGCCGACCGCGGGCTCGATGACGAGTGCACCGCGACGGCGCAGGGTGGCGACGTTCTCCTGGGTGGCGGGGTTCTCCCACATCTCGGTGTGCATCGCCGGGGCGAAGACCACCGGACATCGCGCGGTGAGCAGCGTGTTCGTCAGCAGATCGTCGGCGAGACCGTGGGCGGCCTTGGCCAGCATGTCGGCGGTGGCGGGGGCGACCACGACGAGATCGGCGGTCTGGCCGATCCGGACGTGCGGGACCTCGTGGACGGACTCCCAGACCTCGGTGCCGGCCGGGTTGCCGGAGAGCGCCGACCAGGTGGCCTCGCCGACGAAGTGCAGCGCCGAGGCGGTCGGCACGACACGTACGTCGTGCCCGGACTCGGTCAGCCGCCGCAGCAGCTCGCACGCCTTGTACGCGGCGATCCCGCCGCTGACCCCCAGGACGACCCTGGGCCGCTCCCGCTCCCGCTTGTCCATCGCTTCGCCGCTCCCCGGGCTCGGTCCGTGTGCCTGTATGCCCCTATGACACACCAAGGGCCCGGCGGACGCGCCGCCGGGCCTCGATGAACGGTACTGCTGTGCTGCCTACTGCGCGGGGCCCTCGATGGCCTCGGAGGTCAGCAGACCCGCGTTGATCTCGCGCAGCGCGATCGACAGGGGCTTCTCGTGGACGTGCGTGTCCACCAGGGGGCCGACGTACTCCAGCAGGCCCTCGCCGAGCTGCGAGTAGTACGCGTTGATCTGGCGCGCGCGCTTGGCGGCGTAGATCACGAGGCTGTACTTCGAATCGGTGGCCTCGAGAAGCTCATCAATGGGCGGGTTGATGATGCCCTCGGGTGCAGTGATGGAAGAGGACACTCTCTGCCTTCCGAAAGGGGATGAAGCCTGGGTCATGCGCCTGGTCGTACGGAATGGCGCAAAATCGTGGACGATCCGGGGCCGGTGAAGCTCGGCGGGGTCAGCCGCTGGTGTTCCGCTCCTCGGATCGATGCAGCATCAAGGCTAGCAGCTCGCGGCTGACGTCCTCGACGGAGGTATTGACAAGGGTCACATCGAACTCTTTCTCCGCTGCCAGTTCGACCCTGGCGGCGGCCAGCCGACGTTCGATGACCTCCGGCGCCTCCGTGCCCCGGCCGGTGAGCCGGCGGACCAGCTCGTCCCAGCTCGGCGGGGCGAGGAAGACCAGATGGGCCTCCGCCATGGACTCGCGTACCTGGCGGGCGCCCTGCAGATCGATCTCCAGCAGGACCGGCTCGCCGGCCTCCAGCCGGTCCAGCACCGCCTTGCGGGGGGTGCCGTAGCGGTTGCCGGCGAATTCGGCCCATTCGAGCAGCTCACCGTTGGCGATCAGCTTGTCGAATTCCACGTCGTCGACGAAGAAGTACTGCACGCCGTGCTGTTCCCCGGGGCGCGGCTTGCGGGTCGTGGCCGAGACCGAGAGCCAGACCTCGGGGTGGACCTTGCGCATATGCGCGACGACCGTGCTCTTACCGACCCCGGAGGGGCCGGAGAGCACGGTCAGCCGCGGTTGTCTGGCCGGGGGCTCGGGGGTCGTCCCCCGGGAGACTGCAGAACTCATGCCGCGATTATTCCAGCTTCCCGGTAGTGCCGGAAAATTCAGGAAGCAGTACTGCCGAACTCGCGCTCCAGCGACGCGATCTGGTTGGAGCCGAGCCCCCGGACTCGGCGGCTCTCGGAGATGCCGAGCCGTTCCATGATCTGCTTGGCGCGGACCTTGCCGACGCCCGGCAGGGACTCCAAGAGGGCGGAGACCTTCATCTTGCCGATGACGTCATTCTCCTGGCCCTGCTTGATGACCTCATGGAGGGAAGCACCGGAGTGCTTGAGCCGATTCTTGACCTCGGCGCGCTCCCGGCGAGCCGCGGCGGCCTTCTCGAGCGCGGCTGCGCGCTGTTCAGGGGTAAGGGGCGGAAGAGCCACGCCTACGTCACCTCGGATGTCGAACTGTCGGATACGGACCGGTGTGGAACCTAGTCGCCCCGCACCTGCGGAGCAACGAGCAACGCGCTTACGTGCACTGCTCTCGTCGGAGACTAGCGGGCGAGGGCTCCGGAGTCAGCGAGAACAGACGAAAAGTCCTGGTCAGACTCTGCTGACCAGGACAATTCGGGACCAAAGTCCCCGTCGGACGGCGTTCAGGCGAGCGCGGTGCGCACTTCGCCGGTGAATCGGTCCACCGCCGCGCGCAGTGCCGCGGCGTCCGGACCGTGCCGCAGCACCCCCCGGCTGACGCTCGGCAGGACGTTGTGCACCGCGTCCCCGAAGACGGTCGGGAGGTCGGCGGGGGTGGCGCCCTGGGCGCCGATGCCGGGGGCGAGCAGCGGGCCGTTGATCGCCAGGTCGAACGAGGAGAGATCGCCGAGCGTGGCGCCGACGACCGCGCCGAAGGAACCCAGCGGCTCGGCGCCGGCGTTCTCGGCGGCGAGGTGGCCGAGCATGGTCGACGCGACGGTGCTGCCGTCGGCCCGGACCGCGCGCTGGACCTCCTGGCCCTCCGGGTTGGAGGTGAGGGCGAGGGCGAACAGCCCGCAGCCGTTCTCCCGGGCCAGGTCGACGGCCGGGCGCAGCGAGCCGTAGCCCAGGAACGGGCTGACCGTGACGGCGTCCGAGAACAGCGGGGAGGCCGGGTCGAGGTAGGTCGCGGCATACGCGGCCATGGTGGAGCCGATGTCGCCGCGCTTGGCGTCCATCAGGACCAGGGCGCCGCGCTCGCGGGCCTCGGCGACGGCGGTCTCCAGGACGGCCAGGCCGCGCGAGCCGAAGCGCTCGAAGAACGCGGATTGTGGCTTGAAGACGGCCACCGACTCGCCGAGGGCCTCCACGACGGTGCGGGTGAACCGCGCCAGGCCGGCGACGTCGTCGTTCAGGCCCCAGTCGGCCAGCAGCGCGGCGTGCGGGTCGATGCCGACACAGAGCGGACCGCGCTCGTCCATGGCGCGGCGCAGGCGGGCGCCGAAGGGGTCGGGCGACGGGCGGGCCCCGAAGGGGTCTGCAGACGAATGCTGCGGCCCGGAGGGCCTCGGTGAGGGGTGGTGGTCGGGCGACGGGCGGGCCCCGAAGGGGTCTGCAGACGAATGCTGCGGCCCGGAGGGCCTCGGTGAGGGGTGGTTGTCGGGCGACGGGCGGGCCCCGAAGGGGTCTGCAGACGAATGCTGCGGCCCGGAGGGCCTCGGTGAGGGGTGGTGGTCGGGCGACGGGCGGGCCCCGAAGGGGTCTGCAGACGAATGCTGCGGCCCGGAGGGCCTCGGTGAGGGGTGGTGGTCGGGCGACGGGCGGGCCCCGAAGGGGTCTGCAGACGAATGCTGCGGCCCGGAGGGCCTCGGTGAGGGGTGGTGGTCGGGCGACGGGCGGGCGGTCATGCGGTCACCTTCTTGTGCTCGGCGCCGACGGCCTCGGCGAGGGTGGCGTAGGGGCTGTTGCGCAGGCGGGCGGCCAGTCCCTTGTGGATCGCGCGGCACCAGAACGGGCCCTGGTAGATGAAGGCGCTGTAGCCCTGGACCAGGGTGGCGCCGGCGAGGATGCGCTGCCAGGCGTCCTCGGCGTTCTCGATGCCGCCGACCCCGATGAGAGTGATCTTGTCGCCGACGCGGGCGTAGAGGCGGCGCAGCACCTCCAGGGAGCGGGCCTTGACCGGCGCGCCGGACAGCCCGCCGGTCTCGGCGATCAGCGCCGGGTCGGAGGTCAGGCCCAGGCCCTCGCGGGCGATGGTGGTGTTGGTGGCGATGATCCCGTCCAGGCCCAGTTCGACGGCGAGGTCGGCCACCGCGTCCACGTCCGCGTCGGCGAGGTCCGGTGCGATCTTGACCAGGAGCGGGACCCGGCGGTCGGTGACCGTGCGGTCGGCGGCCTCGCGCACCGCGGTCAGCAGCGGGCGCAGCTGGTCGACGGCCTGGAGGTTGCGCAGCCCCGGCGTGTTCGGGGAGGAGACGTTGACGACCAGGTAGTCGGCGTGGCGGGCGAGCCGCTCGGTGGAGGTGACGTAGTCGGCGGTGGCCTCGTCCTCCGGTACGACCTTGGTCTTGCCGATGTTGACGCCGACGGTGGCCGGGAAGACCGGGTTGCGGGCCGCCAGACGCGCCGCCACGGACGCCGAGCCGTCGTTGTTGAAGCCCATCCGGTTGATCAGCGCACGGTCCGGTACGAGGCGGAACAGGCGCTTCTTGGGGTTGCCCGGCTGCGGCTGGGCGGTGACCGTGCCGATCTCGACATGGTCGAAGCCGAGCATGGTCATGCCGTCGATGGCGACGGCGTTCTTGTCGAAGCCGGCGGCCAGCCCGAAGGGGCCGTGCATCCGGCGGCCGAGGGCCTCGGTGCGCAGCTCCTTGTAGCGGGGGGCGAGGGCGGCCGCGAGGAAGGTGCGCAGCACGGGGAGGCGCACGGCCAGCTGGATCCAGCGGAAGGCCAGGTGGTGGGCCTTCTCGGCATCCATGCGCCGGAAGAACAGGGCGAAGAACAGGCGGTACATCGTCGGGCGGGACCTTCCGCGGTGAGGAGTCGGGGGCTCGTGGAGCGGGTGCGGGGCTCACGAAGAGGGGGACACCGCCTCGGTGTCCCCCTCCCGGTCCCTACTCCGCGCGGGCCGCGGTGAGATGTTCGGCGTGTTCCTGGAGGGAACGCACCCCCACATCTCCGCGGGACATGGCCTCGATGCCCTGGACGGCGGCGGCCAGCGCCTGGACCGTGGTCAGGCACGGGACGCCGCGGGCGACGGCGGCGGTACGGATGTCGTAGCCGTCGAGCCGGCCGCCGGTGCCGTACGGGGTGTTGACGATCAGATCGACCTGGCCGGCGTGGATCAGCTGGACGATGGTCTTCTCGCCCTCCGGGCCCTCGCCCTCGGACTGCTTGCGCACCACGGTGGCGTTGATGCCGTTGCGGCGCAGCACCTCGGCGGTGCCGGAGGTGGCGAGCAGCTCGAAGCCGTGCGCAACCAGCTCCCGGGCCGGGAAGATCATCGAGCGCTTGTCGCGGTTGGCGACGGAGACGAACGCCCGGCCCTTGGTGGGCAGTGCGCCGTACGCACCGGTCTGCGACTTGGCGTAGGCGGTGCCGAAGACCGAGTCGATGCCCATGACCTCGCCGGTGGAGCGCATCTCCGGGCCGAGGACGGTGTCCACACCGCGGCCGTGGATGTCGCGGAACCGCGACCAGGGCATGACGGCTTCCTTGACGGAGATCGGCGCGTCCAGCGGCAGGGTGCCGCCGTCGCCGGTCTTGGGCAGCATGCCCTCGGCGCGCAGCTCGGCGATGGTGGCGCCCAGCGAGATCCGGGCAGCGGCCTTGGCCAGCGGCACCGCGGTGGCCTTCGAGGTGAACGGCACCGTACGGGAGGCGCGCGGGTTGGCCTCCAGCACGTAGAGGATGTCGCCGGCCATCGCGAACTGGATGTTGATCAGGCCGCGGACGCCGACGCCCTTGGCGATGGCCTCCGTCGATGCCCTCAGCCGCTTGATGTCGAAGCCGCCCAGGGTGATGGGGGGCAGCGCACAGGCGGAGTCGCCGGAGTGGATACCGGCCTCCTCGATGTGCTCCATGACGCCGCCGAGGTAGAGCTCGTGGCCGTCGTAGAGCGCGTCGACGTCGATCTCGATGGCGTCGTCGAGGAACCGGTCGATGAGCACCGGGTGGCGGTCGATCAGGCCGGCGTGGCGGGTGAGGTACTCGCCCAGCGAGGGCTCGTCGTAGACGATCTCCATGCCGCGGCCGCCGAGCACGTACGAGGGCCGGACCATGACCGGGTAGCCGATCTCGGTGGCGATCCGCTTGGCCTGGTCGAAGGAGAAGGCGGTGCCGTACTTGGGGGCCGGCAGCCCGGCCTCGGTCAGCACCCGGCCGAACGCGCCGCGCTCCTCGGCGAGGTCGATCGCCTCGGGCGAGGTGCCGACGATCGGCACGCCGTTGTCCTTGAGCGCCTGCGCCAGTCCCAGCGGGGTCTGGCCGCCGAGCTGGACGACGACGCCGGCGACCGGGCCGGCCTGGGTCTCGGCGTGCACGATCTCCAGCACGTCTTCCAGCGTCAGCGGCTCGAAGTACAGGCGGTCGGAGGTGTCGTAGTCCGTCGAGACGGTCTCGGGGTTGCAGTTGACCATCACGGTCTCGTAGCCGGCGTCGCTGAGCGCGAACGAGGCGTGGACGCAGGAGTAGTCGAACTCGATGCCCTGGCCGATGCGGTTGGGGCCGGAGCCGAGGATGATCACGGCCGGCTTCTCGCGGGGCGCGACCTCGGTCTCCTCGTCGTAGGAGGAGTAGAAGTACGGCGTCTTCGCGGCGAATTCGGCGGCGCAGGTGTCGACCGTCTTGTAGACCGGGCGGACGCCGAGGGCGTGCCGGACCTCGCGCACGACGTCCTCGCGCAGCCCGCGGATGCCCGCGATCTGGGCGTCGGAGAAGCCGTAGCGCTTTGCGTCCGCAAGGATTTCCGGGTGGAGCTTCTCGGCGGCCGCGATCTCGTCGGCGATCTCCTTGATGAGGAAGAGCTGGTCGACGAACCAGGGGTCGATCTTCGTGGCGTCGAAGACCTCCTGGGGGGTGGCGCCGGCGCGGACGGCCTCCATGACGGTGTTGATCCGGCCGTCGGTGGGGACCTGCGCGCGTTCCAGCAGCGCCGCCTTGTCACCGGGCGCGCTGACGAAGTCGAACTGGCTGCTCTTCTTCTCCAGCGAGCGCAGGGCCTTGTTGAGCGCCTCGGGGAAGTTGCGGCCGATCGCCATGGCCTCGCCGACCGACTTCATGGTCGTGGTCAGCGTGGCGTCGGCGACCGGGAACTTCTCGAAGGCGAACCGCGGGACCTTGACGACGACGTAGTCGAGGGTCGGCTCGAAGGAGGCCGGGGTCTTCTCGGTGATGTCGTTGGGGATCTCGTCGAGGGTGTAGCCGACGGCGAGCCGGGCGGCGATCTTCGCGATCGGGAAGCCGGTGGCCTTGGAGGCCAGCGCCGAGGAGCGCGAGACGCGTGGGTTCATCTCGATCACGATCACCCGGCCGTCGTCGGGGTTGACCGCGAACTGGATGTTGCAGCCGCCGGTGTCGACCCCGACCTCGCGGATCACGGCGATGCCGACGTCCCGCAGGGTCTGGTACTCGCGGTCGGTGAGCGTCATCGCCGGGGCGACCGTGATCGAGTCGCCGGTGTGCACGCCCATCGGGTCGAAGTTCTCGATGGAGCAGACGACCACGACGTTGTCGTTCTTGTCGCGCATCAGCTCCAGCTCGTACTCCTTCCAGCCGAGGATGGACTCCTCCAGGAGCACCTCGGTGGTCGGGGAGAGCGTCAGGCCCTGACCGGCGATCCGGCGCAGTTCCTCCTCGTCGTGCGCGAAGCCGGAGCCGGCGCCGCCCATGGTGAAGGAGGGGCGGACCACGACCGGGTAGCCGCCGAGCTCGTCGACGCCGGCGAGGACGTCGTCCATGGAGTGGCAGATGACCGAGCGCGCGGACTCGCCGTGGCCGATCTTCTTGTTGACCTCCGCCACGACCTCCTTGAACAGGTCGCGGTCCTCGCCCTTGTTGATCGCCTCGACGTTGGCGCCGATCAGCTCGACGCCGTACGCGTCGAGGGTGCCGGCCTCGTGCAGCGAGATCGCGGTGTTCAGCGCGGTCTGGCCGCCCAGGGTGGGCAGCAGGGCGTCCGGGCGCTCCTTGGCGATGATCTTCTCGACGAAGTCCGGGGTGATCGGCTCGACGTAGGTGGCGTCGGCGATCTCCGGGTCGGTCATGATCGTCGCCGGGTTGGAGTTCACCAGGATGACGCGCAGGCCCTCGGACTTGAGGACCCGGCACGCCTGGGTACCGGAGTAGTCGAACTCGGCGGCCTGGCCGATGACGATCGGGCCGGAGCCGATGACCAGGACGGACTGGATATCGGTGCGCTTAGGCACGCTGGCCCTCCATCAGGGATACGAAGCGGTCGAAGAGGTACGCGGCGTCGTGCGGACCCGCGGCGGCTTCGGGGTGGTACTGGACGCTGAAGGCCGGCTGGTCGAGCAGCTGGAGGCCCTCCACCACGTCGTCGTTGAGGCAGACGTGGGAGACCTCGGCGCGGCCGAAGGGGGTGTCGGACACGGTGTCGAGCGGGGCGTCGACGGCGAATCCGTGGTTGTGCGCGGTGACCTCGACCTTGCCGGTCGTGCGGTCCTGCACCGGCTGGTTGATGCCGCGGTGCCCGTACTTGAGCTTGTAGGTGCCGAAGCCCAGCGCACGGCCCAGGATCTGGTTGCCGAAGCAGATGCCGAACAGCGGCGTCCTGCGCTCCAGGACACCCCGCATGACGGAGACCGGGTGGTCGGCGGTGGCCGGGTCGCCGGGGCCGTTGGAGAAGAACACCCCGTCCGGGTTGACGGCGTAGACGTCCTCGACGGTGGCGGTGGCGGGGAGCACATGCACCTCGATGCCGCGCTCGGCCATGCGGTGCGGGGTCATGCCCTTGATGCCCAGGTCGATCGCGGCGACGGTGAACTTCTTCGTGCCGATCGCCGGGACGACGTAGGACTCCTTGGTGGCGACCTGGGTGGACAGGTCGGCGCCCTGCATCTCGGGGGCCTGGCGCACCTTGGCGAGCATGACGCCCGCGTCGGGCAGCGCCTCGCCGGAGAAGATGCCGACCCGCATCGCACCGCGCTCGCGCAGGTGGCGGGTGAGCGCGCGGGTGTCGACACCGCTGATGCCGACGACGCCCTGGGCGACCAGCTCGTCGTCCAGGGAGCGCACCGAGCGCCAGTTGGAGGGGATGCGGGCGGGGTCGCGGACGACGTAGCCGGCGACCCAGATCCGCTGCGACTCGGGGTCCTCGTCGTTCACACCGGTGTTGCCGATGTGCGGGGCGGTCATGACGACGACCTGGCGGTGGTACGAGGGGTCGGTCAGCGTCTCCTGGTAGCCGGTCATGCCGGTGGAGAACACCGCTTCGCCGAAGGTCTCCCCCACGGCCCCGTAGGCGCGGCCGCGGAAGCTGCGGCCGTCCTCCAGGACGAGTACGGCGGGGAGCCCCCTTGTGCCGTGGGCGGAACCCCTGGTGGAGGTCGTCATCGTGCGCCTTCCGTTTCGGTGTGCTCGGTGGTGTACGGGGTGGTGCTCAGCGTGGTGAGGGCCTCGACCCAGGCGGCGTGCTCGGCGGACCGGTCGGAGCGGAAGCCCGAGTCGAGCTCCTTGCCGCCGTGTTCCCAGGTGACGATCAGCAGCCCGCCCTCGGTGAGGACCTTGCCGGCGATGCCCTTGTCCAGGCGGGCGCCGCGCAGGGCGGCGGCCGGCACGAAGAAGTCCGTGGCGCCGGGCCGTACGACGTCCAGACCCTGCTCGGTGAGGGTCAGCTCGACGCGGCTGCGGGCGCCCAGGCCGTGCGCGACGATCCGGTCGAGCCACTGGCCGGCGGTGGTGGAGCCGTGGTAGCGGCCGCTGAGCCGGAGCCGCGGCTCGCCCGGGTCCTCGGGGGTGGTCGGCAGCTCGGGCAGATCGCCCTGGAGCGTGCCGCGCCACTTCCAGCCCTGGCGCATCAGCCAGTAGACGAAGGCGACGAAGACCAGCAGTCCGACGACCCAGCCGATCCGAGCCGCCCAGTCGGTGACCGGTGCGGACTGCTGTGCCGCGGCCAGGTGGAACAGTGAAGGAGTCACGCCAGCTTCCCGTCGACGACCGTTGCCCGGCCCCGCAGGAAGGTGTGGGTGACGCGTCCCGGCAGCTCACGGCCCTCGTAGGGGGTGTTGCGGCTGCGGGAGGCGAAGCCCGCGGGGTCCACCTCTCCACGGTAAGCGGAATCGAGGAGGGTGAGGTTGGCGGGCTCACCGGCCGAGATGGGACGGCCGTGGCCGGCGGCCCCGCCGATCCGCGCGGGCTTGACCGACATCCGGTCCGCGACGCCCGCCCAGTCCAGCAGGCCGGTCTCCACCATCGTCCGCTGGACGACCGACAGCGCGGTCTCCAGGCCCACCATGCCCATGGCGGCCGCGGCCCACTCGCAGTCCTTGTCCTCGTGCGGGTGCGGGGCGTGGTCGGTGGCGACGATGTCGATGGTGCCGTCGGCGAGGGCCTCGCGCAGCGCCATGACGTCGCGCTCGGTACGCAGCGGCGGGTTGACCTTGTAGACGGGGTTGTAGGTGCGCACCATCTCGTCCGTGAGGAGCAGGTGGTGCGGGGTGACCTCGGCCGTCACGTCGATCCCGCGGGACTTGGCCCAGCGCACGATCTCGACGGAGCCCGCGGTCGACAGATGGCAGATGTGCACCCGGGAGCCCACGTGCTCGGCGAGCAGCACGTCCCGGGCGATGATCGACTCCTCGGCGACGGCCGGCCAGCCGCCGAGCCCGAGCTCCGCGGAGACGATGCCCTCGTTCATCTGGGCGCCCTCGGTGAGCCGCGGCTCCTGGGCGTGCTGGGCGACGACGCCGCCGAAGGCCTTCACGTACTCCAGGGCGCGCCGCATGATCACGGCGTCGTGGACGCACTTGCCGTCGTCGGAGAAGACGGTGACCCCGGCGGCGGACTCGTGCATGGCGCCCAGCTCGGCGAGCTTCTTGCCCTCCAGCCCGACCGTCACGGCGCCGATCGGCTGCACATCGCAGTAGCCGTGCTCCCGGCCGAGACGGTAGACCTGCTCGACGACGCCGGCGGTGTCGGCCACCGGGAAGGTGTTGGCCATGGCGAACACGGCGGTGTAGCCGCCGCTCGCCGCGGCCTGGGTGCCGGTCAGGACGGTCTCGGAGTCCTCCCGCCCGGGCTCGCGCAGATGGGTGTGCAGATCGACGAGGCCGGGCAGCAGCACCTGCCCGCCGGCCTCGATGACCTGGGCACCCTCGGCCGACAGGCCACTGCCGACGGCCTCGATGAGCTCGCCGTCGATCAGGACGTCCTGCGGCTCGCCGCCGAGCACCTGCGCACCGCGGATCAGAATCTTGCTCATGGTCTTACTTCTCCTCGGTACGGGGGTGGGTCACGGCGGGCTCGTTGCCGCCCAGCAGCAGGTACAGGACGGCCATGCGGACGGAGACCCCGTTGGTGACCTGCTCGACGACCGTGCAGCGGTCGGAGTCGGCGACCTCGGCGGTGATCTCCATGCCCCGGACCATCGGGCCGGGGTGCATCACCAGGGCGTGCTCCGGCATCCGGGCCATCCGGTGGCCGTCCAGGCCGTAGCGGCGCGAGTACTCGCGCTCGGTCGGGAAGAAGGCGGCGTTCATGCGCTCGCGCTGCACCCGCAGCATCATCACGGCGTCGGACTTCGGCAGCACGCTGTCGAGGTCGTACGACACCTCGCAGGGCCAGGTCTCGACGCCGACCGGCACCAGGGTGGGCGGCGCGACCAGCGTGACCTCGGCGCCGAGGGTGTGCAGCAGGTCGACGTTCGAGCGGGCGACCCGGCTGTGCAGCACATCGCCGACCAGGGTGATGCGCTTCCCGCCGAGGTCCTGGCCCAGCCCGGCGTCGGGACCGATGAGCCGGCGCCGCATGGTGAAGGCGTCGAGCAGGGCCTGGGTGGGGTGCTGGTGGGTGCCGTCGCCGGCGTTGATGACCGGGGCGTCGATCCAGCCGGAGGTGGCGAGCCGGTAGGGGGCGCCGGAGGCGCTGTGCCGGATGACGACGGCGTCCACGCCCATCGCCTCCAGCGTCTGGGCGGTGTCCTTGAGGGACTCGCCCTTGGACACGCTGGACCCCTTGGCGGCGAAGTTGATCACGTCCGCGGAGAGCCGCTTCTCGGCGGCCTCGAACGAGATCCGGGTCCGGGTCGAGTCCTCGAAGAAGAGGTTGCAGACCGTGCGTCCGCGCAGCGTGGGGAGTTTCTTGATCGGCCGGTCGGCGACCCGGGCCATCTCCTCGGCGGTGTCGAGGATCAGGACGGCGTCGTCGCGGGTGAGGTCGGCGGCCGAGATGAGGTGACGCTTCATCCGGTGTTCTCCGTGAGTGAAGGAGGTGTACGGGGATGTCCGTCGAACGGGCATGCCTGCGGGCCCGGGGTCACCGGGTCCCTGCGTGAGGCGCTAGCGCTCGCCGGCCGGTGCGGTGTGCTTCACGCCGAGCAGCACGGCGTCCCGGCCGTCCTCCTCGGTGAGCTGGACCTTGACCGTCTCCCGCAGCGACGTGGGGAGGTTCTTGCCCACGTAGTCGGCGCGGATCGGCAGTTCGCGGTGGCCGCGGTCGACGAGGACCGCCAGCTGCACGGCGCGCGGCCGCCCGATGTCGCCCAGGGCGTCCAGCGCGGCGCGGATCGTGCGCCCGGAGAACAGGACGTCGTCGACGAGCAGGATGAGCCGGCCCTCGATGCCGTCGGCGGGGATGTCCGTGCGGGCGAGCGTGCGGGCGGGGCCCAGGCGCAGGTCGTCGCGGTACATCGTGATGTCGAGCGAGCCGACCGGCACCGCGCGGCCGGTGATCTCTTCGAGCTTGGCGGCCAGCCGCCGGGCGAGGAAGACGCCGCGGGTGGGGATTCCCAGCAGCACCACATCGTCCGCGCCCTTGGCGCGCTCGACGATCTCATGGGCGATGCGGGTGAGCATGCGCGCGATGTCCGGGCCTTCGAGCACCGGCCGCGCGGGGAGCTGGACCCCTGCGTCGGAAGTGTGTGCGTCCATACGAAACGGACCTCCTTCTCCGCCTCACGGGACGGACCTTAAAGGACGTCGGAATTACGCAGTCAGGTTAGCAGGACCCCCGTCAGCGCCCGTCCGCACCCCTGACGGGTGAGGGTCTACCCCGTTCCGCTTGACGAAGTCAGATTACGCTGCGTAACCTCACAGTGAGTTACCAGCCCGCGGCTGAGCCGCATTTCGACACAGCGTCCGGGGAGCCATATGTCCAGCGAATACGCCAAACAGCTCGGGGCCAAGCTCCGCGCCATCCGCACCCAGCAGGGCCTCTCTCTCCACGGCGTCGAGGAGAAGTCCCAGGGCCGCTGGAAGGCCGTGGTCGTGGGTTCGTACGAGCGCGGCGACCGTGCCGTGACCGTGCAGCGCCTCGCCGAACTGGCGGACTTCTACGGCGTTCCGGTCCAGGAGCTGCTGCCGGGTACGACACCGGGCGGCGCGGCCGAGCCGCCGCCGAAGCTGGTGCTCGACCTCGAGCGCCTGGCCCATGTCCCGCAGGAGAAGGCCGGCCCGCTGCAGCGCTACGCCGCCACCATCCAGAGCCAGCGCGGTGACTACAACGGCAAGGTCCTCTCGATCCGCCAGGACGACCTGCGCACCCTTGCCGTCATCTACGACCAGTCGCCCTCGGTGCTGACCGAGCAGCTGATCAGCTGGGGCGTGCTCGACGCCGATGCCCGCCGCGCCGTGCAGCACGACGAGCTCTGACCCCCTCCCACCTGCAGAAACGTGCCGCCGCTCCGGGTTTCCGGGGCGGCGGTTCGGCGTTCCGGCCGGCGGGCGGCGGTGGACCGCCGCCGCGCGGTGCCACCGGGGAGGGCCCCTGGCGGCGTTCTGCGGGCATGCGACGGGCCCGGAGCAGATCCCTTCACTCCGGGCCCGTTCACACGCTCTGCCGAGCGCCTACTGCTCCTCGCGGCGCAGGCTCGGCTTCAGCTCCTTGAGCCGGCCGAGGAGGCCGTTGACGAAGGCCGGGGAATCGTCCGTGGAGAATTCCTTGGCGAGCTGCACGGCTTCGTCGATCGCCACCGCGTCCGGAGTGTCGTCCACCCAGAGCAGCTCGAAGGCGCCCAGGCGCAGGATGCTGCGGTCGGCCGCCGGCATCCGGTCCAGGTCCCAGTCGACCGCGTAGGTGGAGATCAGCTCGTCGATGCGGGTGACCTGGTCCGCGTACCCCTCGACCAGCTGCAGGGTGTATTCGTTCACCGGCGGCTGCCGGGGGTCGGTCCGGGCGTGCCGCATCCAGTCCGCGAGCACGGACTGCACATCGGCACCGCGCTGGTCGGCCTCGAAGAGTATCTGGAAGGCGCGCTTACGGGCCTTGGTGCGGGCAGCCACGGTTAGCTGTTCACCCGGCCGAGGTAGTCGCCCGTGCGGGTGTCGACCTTGATCTTCTCGCCGGTGGTGATGAAGAGCGGCACCTGGATGGAGTAGCCGGTCTCCAGCTCGGCGGGCTTGGAGCCGCCGGTGGACCGGTCGCCCTGCACGCCGGGCTCGGTGTGCTTGATGGTCAGCTCGACGGCGGCGGGCAGCTCGACGTAGAGCACCTCGCCCTCGTGCTGCGCCACGACCGCCTCGAAACCCTCGATCAGGTAGTTGGCGGCGTCACCGACGGCCTTGCGGTCGACGTGCAGCTGGTCGTAGGTGTCCATGTCCATGAAGACGAAGTAGTCGCCGTCCATGTACGAGAACTGCATTCCGCGCTTGTCGACGGTGGCCGTCTCCACCTTCACACCGGCGTTGAAGGTCTTGTCCACCACCTTGCCGGACAGCACGTTCTTGAGCTTGGTGCGGACGAAGGCCGGGCCCTTGCCGGGCTTGACGTGCTGGAACTCGACGACGGACCAGAGCTGGCCGCCGTCGAGCTTGAGCACCATGCCGTTCTTGAGGTCGTTCGTGGATGCCACGGTTGCGGAATCTCCTGGACTGCAGGTGGTGGGACCCGGGAGCGGCGCAGCCCCGAACCCTGCGGTTCAGAGTGCGAGCAGCTCCTTGGTCGTGATCGTGAGTAGCTCGGGCCCGCCGTCCGCCTCGGGGCGGACGACGAGTGTGTCGTCGATCCGGACACCCCCTCGGCCCGGGAGGTGAACCCCCGGTTCGACGGTGACCGGCACGCAAGCGTCCAGTTTACCCATGGCGGCAGGGGACAACTGAGGGTCCTCGTCGATTTCGAGTCCCACGCCGTGCCCGGTCCACGGTCCGAGGCGCTCGCCGTACCCCGCCGCGTCCAGCACGCAGCGGGTCACCCGGTCCACCTCCCGGCACTCCACACCCGGCGCCAGCGCCTCGCGCCCGGCGCGCTGGGCTGCGAAAACGAGATCGTACAGCTCGATCTGCCAGTCCTCGGGGGTGGTGCCGATGACGAAGGTACGGCCGATCTCGCAGCGGTAGCCGCGGTAGTTGGCGCCCAGGCAGACACTGAGGAAATCGCCCTCCTCGACCCGTCGGTCGGTGGGCAGGTGTCCGGGGCGGCCGGCGTTCGGGCCGGTCGCGACGGAGGTGGGGAAGGCCGGGCCGTCCGCACCGTGGTCGACCAGCCGGCGCTCCAGTTCCAGCGCGAGATGCCGCTCGGTGCGCCCGACCAGGATGGATTCGAGCAGCTCGCCCAGGGCCTGGTCGGCGATCTCGGCGGCGATCCGCAGACACGCGATCTCGTCGTCGTCCTTCACCAGCCGCTGCGCCTCGACCGCGCAGGCCAGGTCGGTCAGGTGCAGCCGGGGCGCGACCTGGGAGAGCGCACGGTGGCGGGTGACGGTCAGATGGTGCTCCTCGACGGCCAGGGTGTCCGCACCGGCCTTCGCGGCCAGGTCGGCGCCGGCCACCACCGGGTCGCCGCCCCGGGTCGGCAGGACCGACACCCGTACGTCGTCGGCCGGCCGGCCCTCGGCGGGATCGCCGCTCAGCGGCCTGCCGCACAGCAGCACGTCGACGGCGGGGCCCAGCAGCAGCGCGGCGCCGGACGGGGCGCAGCCGGTGAGATAGCGGACGTTCGCGGGGCGCGAGATCAGTGCGGCGGCACTTCCGGCCCCGGCTACGCGGTCGCGCAGCTTCATGCGTCGGGCCGCGTACAACTCGGACATATCACGAGCGTACGGCGGCTCTCCCGAGGCGGCCGGTCGAGCGGGGCCGCCCGGGGTACCGGCCGCTACCAGGTGGGCGGGCTGGCGATGCTGCGGGCCACGACATCGTCCAGGACCCGTACCGTCGTGGCGACATCGTGCTGGGAGTTGTCGATGATCGGCAGTCCCGAGCCGTACCAGCCGGCCATCCGCCCGTGGATCCTGGCCACCTCTTCGTCGGAGAGCCGGCGGTTGCCACTGCGCCGGGCGTTGCGCTCCAGGACGATCTCCAGACCGGGCAGCAGCACGATCGGCAGCAGGCCGGGGCCCACATGCCGCTTCCAGCCGCCGAGGCCGACGACCGGCCGGTCGGGGAAGACGGCGTCGTCGAGGATGCAGGAGATGCCGTTGGCGAGGAAGTTGCGGGCCGCGAAGCCGCAGGTGCGGCGGGCGAGGCGGTACTGCGCCTCGGAGTGGTCGTTCCAGCCGGCCTGCGGGTCGGCGAAGCCGGCCCGGACCCATTCGCGGACGTCGTCGAGGCTGATGTGCGCGGTCGGCACCCGGCGGGTGTCGGCCCAGTGGCGCGCGACGCTGGTCTTGCCGGCGCCGGCCGGGCCGATGAGCAGCACCGCGACGGCCGTGTGCGCGGCGTCCGGGGCGGCGGTGTCGGCGGGGGGGCCACCACCGACCTGGCCGGTTTCGTCGCCGCGACCTGGCTGCGCGGGGTGCGCTGGATCGCCG
>NZ_SDIG01000117.1:0-21168 GCF_004122755.1 Streptomyces sp. TM32 | reverse complement strand
CCNCGGCGGCGGCGACCACGGCCGCGCTCACCGCCTCCCAGCCGCCCTCGTCCGCACTGCCACTCGGGCCCCTCCCGCCGCTGTCCTCCGCCGTGGCGAACTCGCCCTTCGCCCCGCTGAACTCGCCGTCCGTCATGGCGAATCCCTTGCCGTCATCGGCGACCCGCAGCCCGACCTCCCCCTCACCGAACCGGAGCACCATGGCCACCGTGCGGGCCTCGGCGTGCTTGCGTACATTCGCGCCGGCCTCCTGCGCGGCACGCAGCAGGACGACACCGGCCGCCATCGGCAGCGGCCGCTCCACCCCCTCGACAGCGAACCGCACCAGCAGCCCGGACTGTGCGGTCAGCCCGTCCGCCTGCCGCCGCAGCGCCTGGGCCAAGGAGCTCTCCTGCAAGGACGCGGGCGTGCGGTCGGCGACGAAGGCACGGGCCTCCACCAGGCTCTCCTTTGCCACCCGCCCGACCAGCGCGAGGTGTTCACGGGCCCTGACGGGGGCGCTCTCCACCTCCGCATCGACGGCCTGCACCAGGCTGATGATGCTGATCAGGCTCTGCGCGAGGGTGTCGTGGATCTCCCGCGCGAGCCGCTCGCGTTCGGCGGAGATCCCGGCCTGGTGCGACAGCCGGGCCACCTGCTCGCGGTTCTGCCGCAGTTCGTGGATCAGTGCGGCGTGCTCCTCGTTCTGCCGTACCACCCTTTTGATCCACAGCCCGAGGAGCACGGACAGCGCGATCCCCAGCAGCGACACCAGCAGCACGAACCGCACCAGCGGGCCCGCGGCGCCGCCGCCCTGCAGCAACAGCACCGTCACGGGGACGAGGTTGCCGAGCACGGCGCTCACCACGGCCGCCCGCGCCGCCAGGCTCATCATCAGCATCGGGACCAGCGCGAACAGCGCGAACGCACTCATCAGATCGACCGCGGCCGCCACCCCGAAGAGCACGAAGAGCCCGGCGGCGAAGACGGTGTTGCGCCGGTCGCTCGTACGGTGCCGCATCAACGGCCGCCCGACCCCCGCGTACCAGGGCACGGCCAGCGTCAGCGCGCCGATCGCGACGACACGGTGGCCCTGGGGGACCGCGGAGGTGAACACCAGCCCCGTGGTGAGCAGGTAGCAGATCACGAAGTAGCTGTCCCACAGCCCGAACCAGCGCATCCGCGCCTCCGCCGCGCGCCGGGCGTCAAGCCTCACCGTGTGCCCCCCCCCGCATTCGATCGGCCCCGCACCGGGGCACGGGCGTCACCGCGCCTCGCGCGACCGGCCACAGTCCTATCACCCTCCCCGTCACCTTCTCCCGCCGTCCTCCGCCGCACTGTCCACCGACCGGTGGACACCCGAATCCACCGGTCGGTCGTCCCGCGGCAACGGTCCGCCGCCATAGCGTCGTTGACGGCGAAACGCGAAGGCCGAATGCGGCATGCCGAAGGGCGAATGCCGCATGGTGAATGCTGGTGCTGGATATCGCGGCCGCCGCCGAAATGACACGTATCGCAGAATTGCGGAAGGGCCCCGAATTCCATGAACCACCTGAGTCAGTTCGTCACTGCACTCATCGCCGGCGGCACGATCCTCGCCATCATCCTGGCGACCGACCTCGGCCGACGCCGGGTCACCAATATGCGCATGGTGCGCTCCGTGCTCGCGGTCGCCGTCATCATCGTGATCTTCGTGCACTCCTTCCCGACCTCGGGGAACGCGCCCTCGTTGCAGCTCATCGGCGTCGGAGTGGGCGTGATCTGCGGCCTGGTGGCGGGCGCCCTGCTCCCCGCCCACCGCGGCGCCGACGGCCTCATCTACACCACCGGCGGGGTGGGTTACGCCCTCGTCTGGATCGTCCTTTCCGGCGCCCGCGTGCTCTTCGCCTACGGTGCCGAGCACTGGTTCACCGAGGGGCTGATCCGCTTCAGCATCGAAAATGAGCTCAGCGGCCCGGACGTCTACGCAAATGCCTTTGTTTTCATGTCCCTTGCCATGGTCCTGACCCGGACCGCGGTCCTGGTGACGAAGCGCCGCCGCATCCGCAATTCCCCCGTCGCCCCGGCGGGAACGGAGCAGCCTGCCGCGGCCTGACCGCCGCGGGCCGACACGGCTGTCACACACCGGGCGGCACGGCCGTCCTACACCGGGCGGCAGAGCCGTCACACACCGGGCGGGACGGTCCGGGCCGATCGGGGGACGGCCCGGACCTTCCCGTCCCACCCCGTCCCAGCTCACATATTCACGACATACCGCCCCGAATCGTCCTCGCCCGCATCCGTCTGCCGGCCCGAGACCTGCGGAATGAACGCAGCCCGCCGGCCGCCCGTACAGCTATCGACGGCGCCGATCTCCCGAGTCCGGTCCGCCGTGCCACTACCGGGCCTCGCACGGAAGGACCTTCGGGTGTCGCACACCACGAGCTCTCGCCCACTGCCTCAGGAGGAGCGGAACACCGCGACCGCGGACCTGCCACCGGACGGCCTCCCGGAGCCCGCCACGGACGCGACGGACGTCACGGATACGACCCCGGACGCCGCGGACGCGGCACCGGACACCGTGGAAGCGGCACCGGACACCGGGGAGGCGACAGCGCACGCCGTGGAAGCGGCACCGGAGCAGCACACCGCGGCGAGCGAGGAACCCGCCCCCGCCCCCGCCCCCGGCTGGCGCGATCGGCACCCGGTCGCCGCGCGTGCGCTGGCATGGACGACCACCGTCCTGGCCGGCGTGCTGGTGCTCGTCACCCTCCTCCTGCCGAACGATCCCGCCCGCCTCACACCCACCGAGTTCCTCCGCATCCCGGTGGAGGGGATAGCCGGCGCCGCCCTGCTGCTCGTCCTGCCGCGGACGGTACGGCGGGTGGCAGCGGTCCTCGCCGGGCTGGGCCTCGCAGTGCTGGCCGTCCTGGACGTCCTCGACATCGGCTTCGTCGAGGTGCTGGGCCGGGGGTTCAACGTGGTGTTCGACTGGGTCCTGCTCGGCGACGGTGCGTCCTTCCTCCAGGACTCGATCGGCCCGGCGGGCGCGCTCGGCGTCGAGATTGCGGCCGTGGTCCTCGTGCTCGCGCTGCTCGTCCTCACGGCGCTGGCCGTCGTCCGGCTCAGCAACCTCATGGCCCGCCACCGCGCCGCGGCCGCCGGCACCACCCTCGTCCTCGGGACCGCGTGGGTCCTCTCCGCGGCGCTCGGCCTGCAGATCGCCGGCGCGCCGCTCGCCTCCCGGAGCACCTCCGACCTCGTCCAGGCCCGGATGGACGGGGTGAGCGCGACGCTGAAGGACGAGCGGAAGTTCGCCAGGGAAGCCGCCACCGACCCGTACCACAGCACCCCGGGCAGCCAACTGCTGACCGGACTGCGCGGCAAGGACGTCATCTTCACCTTCATCGAGAGCTACGGCCGCAGCGCGGTCCAGGACCCGCTGATGGCGCCGGGGGTCGACAAGGTGCTCGCGAAGGGGACCAAGCGGCTGCGCGCGGCCGGTTACTCGGCCCGCAGCGGCTGGCTCACCTCGGCGACCTACGGCGGCAGCAGCTGGCTGGGTCACTCCACCTTCCTGTCCGGCCTGTGGATCGACAACCAGCAGCGCTACCGCACCGTCACCGCGGGCGATCACCTCTCCCTCACCAAGGCCTTCCAGCGCACCGGCGCCTGGCGGACCGTCGGTATCATGCCCGGCGTCACCAAGGGCTGGCCGGAAGCGAAGTTCTACGGCCTCGACCACGTCTACGACTCACGGGAGCTTGGCTACAAGGGCCCCAAGTTCAGCTGGTCGACCATGCCCGACCAGTACAGCCTCTCGGCCTTCCAGCGCCTGGAGCACGGCCGGCCGCACGACAAGCCGCTGATGTCCGAGATCATCCTGACCTCCAGCCACAACCCCTGGGCGCCCCTCCCCAAGACGCTGCCCTGGAACAAGGTCGGCGACGGCTCCGTCTACCGCTCCATCGAGAAGGCCGGCAAGAAGCCCGTGGACGTGTGGCAGCAGACCGACCGGGTGCGCACCGAGTACGGCAAGTCCATCCAGTACTCCCTCAACAGCCTCATCTCGTACGTCGAGAAGTACGGCAACAAGAACACCGTGCTCGTCTTCCTCGGCGACCACCAGCCCGTCGCGAAGGTCTCCGGCGACCACGCCAGCCGGGACGTCCCGGTCGCGCTCGTCGCCCACGACCCCGACGTCCTCAAGCGGATCTCCGGCTGGCACTGGACACCCGGCCTCAACCCCGGCCACCAGGGCCCGGTCTGGCGGATGGACGCCTTCCGCGACCGCTTCCTCAAGGCTTACGGCCCGCACCCCGACTCCACCACGCCCGCTGCCGCCGCCCGGTAGCCGCCGACACCCCCGCCCTCCCCTCAGACGCCCTCGGGCACCCGGGGCTCACCACGGAACACCTGCGCGCTGTGCCAGGTGATGTGGGCGGGGGAGACCCGTGCGCTGCCCTGCTGCGGCCCTATGAGGGCACGTCCGGTGAGGCCGAGTACGTGGTCCCGTGCCGCCCGGCTCTGGCCGACGAACTCCTGGGAGACCGTGATCCGCCGGCCGGAATCCAGGCCCAGCACCCCTCTGTCGAACAGCTTGTGGTGCAGCGAGCACAAGCACAGACAGTTGGCGAGGTCGTCCGGCCCGCGGAAGGCCCACCACCGGACGTGGGCGGCCTCCAGCCCGACCGGCACCCGGCCGAGGGAACCGTCGAAGCCGCAGAAGGCGCACCGGTATTCGTAGGCGATGAGCACCTGCCTGCGCAGTTCGGCCGCCCGCCGGCGCCCGGGGACCGGCCCGGCGGCGAGCCGCGTTCCGTCCGCCGGCTCCAGGTCGAGTCCGACGGCAGCGGCGATGTCCGGGTGGAGCGACGGCGGGAAGTGCCGGTCCAGCAGCAGGTGCGCGAGTTGCCCGAGCAGCGCCGGGTCGGCCGAGAGCGCCCCGCGCAGTCCCGCGGCCAACTGCCCCTGTGCCCCGCTCTCCCGCAGCACCCGCACCCCCGTCCCCGGACTGCCGGCACCGCCATCGGTACGCACCTCCCACACGCCGTCACTGACGAGATGGTGGAACGGATAGGAGGGCGACGTCCGGTGCGTGGGCCCGTAATCCTGCAGCAGCTCGCTCAGATCGTGCTCGATCTCGGAGTAGCGCATCGGCCGCTGCGGCTGCCGCTGAAACCGCCCCAACGCATAGAGCATGAGCAGCGGTTTGTGCGGCGCCCGCGCTCCGTTCTGCGCCCACTGCCGCAGATTCCCCACCCGCTCGATCCAGTCCATGACAGGTGACTCTAGAAGCCCTCGCTGTCCTGTCTGTCCTGGCTGGTCGCTTTCCCGGCTGTCCGGGCCCCGCCGCGGCAGCAGTCGCGCCGCGCGGGGCCATCTGCTGGGCCCGCTCGTCCGTCCGCCGGCAATTCCGCCCCGTCAGGAAGCAGAAGGCCTACCACTTTCCTGCCGACGAGCCTTCTCGACCACCTCACGCACCGCATCGATGACGAGCTGCGGCTGATTGTTCTGGATGTTGTGGTCACTCCTCGTCTTGGTGACGTGCCGCGCACCGGGAAACCTCCGCGCCAGATCTCCTTGCGAGGCGAGTTGCGCCCGCCAGAAGACCTGCGGGTAGTCCGCCGGGGCGCCGGCCGGCAGCCGAGCGCGGAATGCACGGGGGTCGAATTCATCCCCGGTCAGCACGACCACCGGCACCTTCGGCACCGGTGGAGCGGCCCGCACCTGCCGGAACACGGTCACCGGATCCTGTCTTTCCACATCTTTCCACCGGGCGATGCGCTTCTTGTCGTCCTTGCGCTCCAGCGCCAGAAAGGTGGCGAACTGCCCCGGCGTGAGCCGCGATTGCAGGAATTCCGTCTCGGCGTCCACGAGAACGAGGCCGGACACGTCATGTGGGTACTCGCCGGCATAGATCCTGACGATCGGCCCCCCGGCCGACCATCCCACCAGTACATAGGGGCCGGGCACCTTGGCCGTGCTCAACAGTGTATGCAGGTCGGCGACGTCACCACGTGGCGTCGTGGGCTGCGGGACCGACGTCGAGGGAGTGAACCTCCCGCCCTCCCGTGCCGTTCCCGGACGATCGTAGGAACAGACCCTGGTGAATCGCCCCACCCCGGGATATACGGCAGAGCTGCTGGCCTTCATCGCGCCGGCGGAGCCGCGCACATATCTCCAGGTGTCAGCGGCGGCGACAAGCCCCGGCACAAGAACGACCGTCGGAGACCCGTTGCCGTGGCACTCCAGATACATCGTGCGCCCTTGACCGATATCGACCATCCGCGCAAAGGACGTAGCGGCAGGAGTGCTTGCGTCCGCCGTGAGGGAAGACTGCGTGGCGGAGGTACTGCAAGCCGTCCCGAGCAGCGCAGCCGCGACCAGGATCCCGGCCGGCCCGAGAATTCCTCCGCGCACACCACTACCGCCCCGGCAACCGCCCCGGCGGACAATGCCAGATCGACTCATCTCACTCCATCGTGACTGTTCGTACCGGAGAATTCGGCCCGGTCAATCGGCCCGTCTATCGGCCCGGTCAATCGGCCCCGTCTATCGGCCAGGTCCATCGAGGTGCACACGGACGCGCGCCCAAGCCATCCGCCCAAGCCACCCGCCAGAGCCACCCGCCCATGATCTCCCCAGGGAGGCGAATATCAGGTCAGCCCCGTACGGAGAGTCGCCGGCCGAGCGCGGAGAGCGGCCATTCCTGGGCCAACCGTCATTCCGGCGTGCCCCCGCGCCGTCCCCCTGCGGTTGCCGCGCCCCTGCACACCCCGTTTCCTGGAATCGAGGGCTCATCGAGCGGAGGAGCGCCAATGATCACCCAAGGGCAGGTCGACCGGATCCTCCGGCTGGGGGGCAATGGACTTCCGCTGGTCTCCCTCTACGTTCCGGTGGAACCGGGCCCGCCCGGCCGCCGCGAGTTCACCACGCGCGTGGCGAGCCTGCTGGATCGCATCCGGCCGCTCGCGGAGGACCGCGAACGGGAGCACGAGGTGCGGCTCTCGCTCCGCGACGACATCGCGAAGATCGAGAATTCCCTCGGCGCGGAGCCCGTCGAACCGGGCACCGTCGCGGTCTTCTCCTGCAGCGGCAACGACGTCTACGAAGAGGTGTTTCTGCCGCGAAACGGCCACGAACGCATCGTGGTGGACGCCGACCCCTATGTCCGTCCACTGCTCGGCGTGCTCGACGAGTACTACCGCACCTGCGCGGTCCTCGTGGACAAGGGCACCGCCCAGGTCTGGGAGTACTACCTCGACCAGGCCCGCGAGCTGGAGGCGATCCGCGACCGTACGCTGCGCAAGCCCAACTTCGCGGCGGGCTGGGCCGAGTACGGGGTCCGCAACAAGGCCGACGAGCTGAGCAAGAAGCACTACCGGCGGGTGGTCGGTGAGCTCAAGCAGCTGTTCGGGAGCGGCGGCTACGACGTGCTCGTCGTGGGTGGCCATCCCCATGAGGTGCCGGTCTTCCTCGATTTCCTCCCCCTCGACCTGCGGAACCGGCTCGTCGGCAGCTTCACCGTGGACCGCGAGACCGCGACGTCCGCGGACATCAAGCAGAAGGTGCAGGAGCTCGTCGCCGCCCATGCACACGAGGAGCAGCGGCGGCTCGCCGACGAGATCCTGCAGGCCAAGGGGGCCGGGCGGCTCGGCGCCGTCGGGCTCGACGAGACGCTGTGGGCCGGGTCGCTGGCTGCGATCCGCACGCTGGCCGTGGACGACGAGTCCGTCGCCCCGGGGGCCGTCTGCGACCAGGACAGGATGCTGGCGCGTTCGGCGGGAGCCTGTCCGTTCTGCGGGGAGCCGCTGCGGGAGGTTCCCGACGTCATCGACGAACTGACCGAGGCCGTCATCGACGACGGCGGCGAGGTCCGCCACCTCGACGTGGAAACGGAACTCCGCCCCCCACGGACCGGCGCCCTGCTGCGCTTCGCACTCCCTCCGCAGCCCACCACTACGACGTAGTTCTCACCACACCACCGATGACCGTCGTCACGACCCTGTGGACGGCTGCGGCCTCCGGCGCCGCCCCTTCCCGGTCGGCGAAGAGCAGATGCCCGGCCCCGATCAGCGTGGGAGCGAGCGTGCCGACGTCGGCATCCGCCGCGATGCGGCCCAGCTCCCGCTCGGCGGTGAGGTAGGCGGCGACCATGGCCGTGGCTTCCGTCAGGACCGGGACGCCGGTCGGCGTGGTGCGGCGCAGCCGGGCGCGCAGGTCGTCCCGGAAGGTGACGAGGCCGATGATCCGTACGGCGACCGACTCGAACAGGGTCGTCAGCGCGGCGGTGAGGTTGTCGGCGACGGTGCCGGTCCCCGCGGAGTCGCGCAGGGCGGCGGCCTGCGCGTCGATCCGGGCGAGGCGGTCCCGCACGAGCTCGGCGAGGAAGTCGTCGAAATCGGCGAAGTGCCGGTGCAGAAGGCCCTTGGCGCACCCTGCCTCCGTGGTGACCGCCCGGCTGGTCAGCGCGTTCGGCCCGTCCCGGAGCAGGACGCGCTCGGCGGCGCCGAACAACTGCTCACGCGCGTCCCGCATGGCCACCCCTGTCGGCACCGTGCCACCGCCTTCCCTGGTCCCGGCCCCACCCGTTGACGAGTGGGCATGTGCCCACTCATAGTGGGCGCATGCCCACTTTACCGTGCTCCGGGAATGAGCCTCATCAACACCGGCTGATGGCCGAGTCGTTCGGCTCGGACGCCGAACTCTACGACCGGGCCCGCCCCCGCTACCCCGACGCCATGGTGGCGGCGATCGTCGCCGGCAGCCCCGGCCCCGACGTCCTCGACGTCGGCTGCGGCACCGGCATCGCCGCCCGGCAGTTCCAGGCAGCCGGCTGCCGGGTGCTCGGGGTCGACGTCGACGCGCGGATGGCCGAGCTGGCCCGGCGCGGCGGACTCGACGCAGAGGTGGCGGCGTTCGAAGCCTGGGACCCGGCCGGCCGGGACTTCGACGCGGTCGTCGCCGGGCAGACCTGGCACTGGCTGGATCCGGTCGCCGGCGCGGCCAAGGCGGCGCAGGCACTGCGTCCCGGCGGCCGGCTGGCAGCGTTCTGGAACGTGGGCCAGCCCCCACCCGACGTGGCGGAAGCCACCGCCACGGCCTGCCAACGCGTCATGCCCGACGCGCCGTTCAACTCCCCGGCGACGAAACAAGCCCTGGCCGGTTACCAAGCGTTCTTCACCAAGGCCGCCGACGGGATCCGACGGTCCGGCGGATTCGGCGCCCCGCAACAGTGGCGATTCGACTGGGAGTGCTCCTACACCCGAGCCGCCTGGCTGGACCAACTGCCCACCCAGGGCGCCTTCACCCGCCTCCCACCGGACAAACTGGCGGAGGTACTGGAGGAGGTCGGCTCCGCCATCGACGCGAGGGGCGGCAGCTTCACCATGGCCTACGCGACGGTGGTGGTCACCGCGACACGTACGGATACCGAAAGGACAGGCGCTGCCGGACCGGGGTGATCACTCGCCCCTTGCTCGGGCCTCACCCCTCGCTCGGGTACGAGCCGCGGTCAGGCCTGGGCGGTGGGCCGGACGACGATCTCGTTCACATCGACGGCGTCGGGCTGTTCGACGGCGAACGCGATGGCGCGGGCGATCGCGTCGGGCGGTATGGCGATGTCGTCCCGCATCTTCGTGATTGCCGCTCTGACCCGGCCGTTGGTGGACGCCTCGGCGAAGTCGGTGGCGGTCGCGCCGGGCGAGACGGTGGTCACCCGCACCGAGTCGCCGGCCTCCTGGCGCAGCCCTTCGCAGAGTGCCCGGACCGCGAACTTGCTGCCGGCGTAGACCGCCATGGCGGGGACGACGCGAAAGGCAGCCGTCGAGGCGGTGGTGACGAAGTGCCCGGTGCCCTGCGCGCGGAAGACCGGCAGCGCGGCGGCGATGCCGTGCAGCACACCCTTCACATTGACATCGATCATGTGGTCCCACTCCTCGACCCGCAGATCGTCGAGCGGCGAAATCGTTCCGACCCCGGCGTTGTTGACCAGCACATCGAGCCGGCCGAAGCGCTCGCCGGCCAGCGCGACCAGGGCGTGCAGGTCGTCCGGCCGGGTCACGTCGGTACGGATCTGTACGGCCGCGCCACCCGCCTTCTCGATCCGGGCCACCAGCTCCGCCAGACGCGCGGACCGGCGCGCGCCGAGGACGAGTCGCGCGCCGCGCTCGGCGAGCAGCAGCGCGGTCGCCTCACCGATGCCGCTGCTGGCTCCCGTGATCGCCACCACCTTGCCCGCAATTCCGGACATGAGGACTCCCTTTCCCTTGCCAGTGCCAGGTGACTTGACGCGTTGAGGCCGGCGTGCCGTCGGCGGGGGCCAAGGCCCGTGCTCGCGGCCGCGTACTCGCACCCGCACCCGTATTCGTACTCGTACGCATACGAGTCTCCAGCCGCCTTAGCCTGGTATCCAGAATGCAGTTATTCTGGAACTGGGGGTTCTCCTCATGCCGTTGCCGCCGGACCGACGCCGTCAGCTGGGTGCGTTCCTGCGCAGCCGCAGGGAGCGCCTCACCCCGGACGAGGTCGGCCTGCCGCGGACCGCGCGCCGTCGGACTCCGGGGCTGCGCCGGGAGGAATTGGCATTCCTGGCCGGGATCAGCGCCACGTGGTACACGTACCTGGAGCAGGGGCGGGAGATCCGCGCCTCCGAACAGGTCCTGACCGCCCTCGCCGAGGCACTGCGCCTCGACCGGCACGAGCGCGCCCACCTTCTCCAGCTCGCCGGTCACGTGGCCGCAGCGGAATCCGAGGCCCACGAGCCGCTCAAGAACGAGGTAGCAGCCATACCACTGCTGCTCCAGCCGAACCCGGCCTACATCATCGGCGGCAACTACGACGTACTCGGCCACAACCGGGCGGCCGACGCCCTGTTCCCGCGGCTCCTCGGCAACGAGGCGGAGCGGCCGGCCAACTTCGTCCGCTGGATGTTTCTCGAACCGGTGGCCCGGGACGTCGTGGTCGACTGGGAACCCGAGGCCCGCGGCCTGCTCGCCCGACTCCGGACGCAGGCCGGACGCCACCCCGCCGACCCGCGCTACACCCGGCTGATCGACGAGTTGACCGAGGGCAGCCCGGAAGCGCGGTCCTGGTGGCGCCAGTACGAGGTGCAGGCCCGGCACAGCGGACACAAACGCCTACGGCACCCGGCCCGCGGGCCGGTCGAGTACGCCTACACCGCATTCCACCTGGCCGAACAGCCGGATCAGACACTGGTGGTCTACGTCGACAGCAGCGCCCCGACCACCGCCGCCCCGGCCGCGCCCGACAGCTGACGCCGAAGACCGCGACCGGCACCAGCGACCGTCACCGGCACCAGCGACTGCCATCGGCCAGGCTCGCCCCCGGGCGGCCCGTCCCCAGCCGGCTCACCCGGCGGGCAGTTCGGCCTCGATGAGGTCGGCCGCCCGCCGGGTGCCGCCTTCGGTGGCCATGTCCCGCTGAATGGACACCAATCGGCGCCTCACTTCCGGGTCGTCGACGAGCGCGAGCACTGCCGCGCGGAGGGTGGCGGCGTCCGCCTGGTCCATCGGAACGTGGCGGGCCACGCTGAGCCCCTGGAGCATGTCCGCGTTGCCGAACTGGTCGACGGCCTGCGGGACGGCCACCATGGGCGTGGCGGTGGCCAGGCCCTCCTGGCTGCCACCGGCACCGGCATGCGTGATGAAGGCGTCAGCCTTCCGCAGGATCGCCAACTGCGGTACCCAGTGGTGAACTTCCACGTTCCCGGGAACCTCCCCGAACTCCTCGGCGGTGACGTGCTTGCCCACCTGGAGCACGACGTGCCAGCCCGGCAGGTCGCCGAACGCCTTGACGCACTCGCGGTAGAAACCCGGCTGCTTGGTGAAGGACGAGCCGAGTGAGACCAGCAGCACGCGCTCGGCGTCCGCGGGCCGCTCCCAGTCGCCCTGCGTGGCGCGCTCGCCCTGGCAGGCGCCGACGAAGGAATGCACCGTCTCGTCGACCCGGTCGGCGTTCGGCTGGAGGGCCTTCGGGATGAGCACGATCGAGCGGTCGGGGCGGCCTACGAACGGGTCGGGATGCTGACTGATCCCGTTCTCGGCAAGCCAGTTGGTGAACTTCGCGTAGTACGCCTTACCGCGCTCGCTCGCTCTGGCCTCCCCCCACATCGAATCGGCGACCTCCTCCTCGTACCCCTCCCATGCGACGAGGTTCGGCGACAGGGAGACCGCGGGCACGCCCCAGCGGCGAGCGAGGACGCGCGCCGGGTACGCGGTGATGTCGTGCAGCACGAGGTCCGGCTCGTCCCCTTGATACGCCGCGATGAGCTGCGGCAGTACCTGGATCGCGTCGTCCAGGAACGGCTCGACGTTGTCGAGGAGCGTGGTCCCCCACGCCGACGGGTCGTCATCGGGCGAGGGCAGTGTGCTGCGGTACCGGACCGGCTCGGCGCCGGTCTCGGCAACCTTTTCCTCGAAGATGCGCGGGATGGCGTACGTGACGCGGTGCCCACGGGCGACGAGCTCGCGGATCACTTCAAGACTCGGGTTCACGTGCCCGTGTGCGGCGATGGAGAACATCGCGATATGGGCGGATTTTCCGGACGCCGAGCTGGACACCGAGCTGGACACCGAGCTGGAGACTGAGTTCGTCATGACCACGAACGTATGCGAGACGATACGTCTCGTGCAACGTATTTCCGGACGGGCAACCGCGGGTCCAGTCCACCGACCGGTCACTCATGCCCTGCAATCCCGTCGCAGCGCCCACCGCGCTTGTCGAGCGCCGGTGGCCTCCTCAGTGGCTGAGCAGGAAACTGATGAATTCGTCGAACACGGTCTTGTTGCCGCTGGAGATGTAGCTCTTGCCCCTCAGCAGGATGGGGATGTGTTTCGGCTCGACATCCGCCAAGAGCACCGGGATGATCCTGGTGGATGACTCACCGCTGAGCTCGCGACTGAGGACGCCTCCGTACTCCGCGGTGACCCATTCGCTTTGGGAGGACTCGCTGATACAGGCGAGGAGATAGCGGCTGTCGCCCAGCCCCTCGTTTATCTTGCCGGGAACACTGTCACCGGGCTTTATCTGCTCGCTGTCCAGCCAGTACGTGAGCCCCCTCTCGGCCAGTGCCTTGGCGAGGCCCTTCACCTCTTCCTTGGTGTCCGACGTGTGGCAGAGGAAGACGTCCCACTTGGACTTCTCCCCGGCCGGCCGGGAGGCCGCCGAGGCGATCGGCATCCGGGTCTGCTCGATGGACCAGGACTTGGCGAGCACACCCGCGCCGTAGAACTTGACCAGCCCCGCGTACCCCGGGAAGGGCACGTGGGGGCAGACCGCCGTCAGCTCGTACGTACGGTCTCCAGCCTTGATCTCCCCGCGCATCCGCCCGGCGAAGAATTCCAGGGTGAAGTGGTTGTAGCCGCGCGTCAGCTGGACCGGTTCCTGAAGTTGGGCGAGGGGAATGAACAGGCCCTCCCGGAACACCCCGAACCTGGCGACGGTGGTCTCGTCGTCCGCTTCCTGCGGCGCTGTGTAGAAGGCTACGAACGTCCAGGCCACGTCGGCGCGGCAGACCAACCCGGCACCCGTTGCTCGGCGTTCGGTCAGGCGAATGTCGGCAGAGACGGAGCCGTTGAGCATCGGGCGGGCAGCCAGGTCGACGGCGTACGAAGCCGCGTACGGGCCCATTCCGCCACCGTGGCCGGTGAGCATCCGGTCGCCGATCGGCGTCCATTCCGAGCTATTGGAGACGTGCCAGTTGCTCACTGAGAGCCTCGCGCTTCTGCTCCAGGTCGGCCCGCCGGTCCGGGAAGCGTCGGATGAGGGCGTCGGTGGCGCCCAAGGCTTGGACCAGCAGGGCGACTTCGACGTCCTCGTCGGACCGGCTCACGTAGTTCCAGCGGACGCGGCCGCGCTGCGCCTCGTGGTGCATGCTCTTGCTCAAGGGCAGCAGCAGGGCTTGTACCTCGGGCTCGCTCCCGTACTGCTGCGTCAGTTCGGTGAGGAGCAGAGCCGTCTCACTCATGCTGAGGTGCTTGCCGATATTGGCCCACTCGACGTCCGCGCGGTACGTGCCGATGTCGGCCCGCTGGCGCATCAATTCCGCTTCGGCCCGCCGCATACGCGCCACCTCGGCCTCAAGCATCTCCGTCATGCCGCTGAGATCTGGATCCCCGGACTCCAGGCCCTTGAGTATCTTCTCCTCGGTCTGCGAGGAGCGGTACTGCTCCACCACGCTGCTGACCAGTGCGTGCACCGGAGTGGTGACGACCTCCGCCTGCGGGGCCAGCGCTACCTCCGTCGTGGCGGAGGTCACCGTGCGCGTGCCGTCGTACAGTGTGGCCCCCAGGGTGAACTGGGAGCCGATGAGCTGCGCGGGGTCGATCTGCAGGCGTACGGCGAAGTTGAAGAGGTCGTCGCCTTTCAACGGGCGCAGCCCGTAGCGGCGGGAGACCTTCCGCAGGGAGTTCAGCTCCTCGCTCACGCTGACACCGGGGGGCAGGCTCAACTCGACCTTGGAGCGGTCGAGGACCACGCTCAGGGCGTTGCGGAACTCTTCCTCCAGGATGCTGTCGATACCCGACTCGGCGATGTACCAGAACCGCCCACCCGAGGCGGTGGCGATCGCTTCCAGGAGGTCTTCCTGGAAGTCGCTGTCCCTGCCGACCCCGATCGTCGAGGTGGTGATGCCCTCGTCCCGGGCTCGTGTCGCCACCGCCTCAAGGGCCAATTTCTTGGTCTCTCCCTCGTTGGCCAATCCGTCCGAGAGGAGAATCAGCCGGCCGTAGTGGTCGTCGGTCATGTGGCTCTGCAGTTCCAGCAGCCCCTGGTACCAGCCCAGCGAGAGATTGGTGAGCGATCCGGGTCGGATCGAGTCGAGCCTGCCCGCGACCTGGTCTCTGGGCGTCTGTGGATTGACCACCACCTGCGCGTCGGAGTCGAATACGACCACCGTGAACAAATCGTCTTTCTTGATCCGTTCGAAGATGTCCAGGCAACTGCGTTTGGCTGTCTCGAGTTTTCCCTGGGCCGCCATGCTGCCGCTGCGGTCGATGACCAGGCAGAGGTTCATGGCCCCACCCGAATTGGCCGTGCTCTTGCCGGTGCGGCACCTGACCTCGATCGCTACGTCGAACTCGGTGACCTCGTCGTTCCGGGCCGCAGGCCTCTCGGGCAGAACGAGGATTTCAATGGCCTGATCGTCCATGTTGATTTCCCCCATGAGCAACAGAGAAGCACACGGACGGGGCCTTGAGGAGGCGGTAAGCGACGATTTGATGGCGGAGAGGGGCGCGCGCCTCCCCCGCGCGCCCCTTTGTCGGGAGGATGAGGCCAGTGATGCGCCCGAGGCCAACGGTGTACCGCGACAGGACGTCTTTCCGCCGGTCCCCCAGGAGTTGGTACGGAGCCGCTGAGAGCTGTTCTGCTCGCGCTGCCACTCAGCCCAGGCCTGTGGTCGTCGGCGCCGGGAATGGCGCATAGCGACGCCAGAGATCGCGAGGGCGAGGGCGATGGCGATGGCGCAATTTGATCGGGACGATGGATACGTCGCACGCTGAGCGTTCATTGTGTTTGGCTCTCGGGAATCCCGGTCATTCCCGTGCCGTCGAACTCTCCGATCTTGCGGATGTGGCCGGGCAACCAGCCCGAGCCGGAGCCCATGCGCCAGGCCGTTGCCGTTCTCTGGAGAAGGTGCTCTGTCGATCCGCACAGCATGAGATCAACGGCGGTGGCTCTAGATCAACGGTGGTGGCTCTAGATCAACGGTGGTGGCTCTGCCCATACGGTCGCCTGGCAGGACCACCCGGCCCAGTTCGTCTCGAACGGCTCGCCTGGCCCCCGGGGGCTTGTCGAGGTACGGCGGCCGGTAGGACCGCTCGTAGAGCTCAGCCTTTTCAGTGCGGCAAATGCCGTTCCGGCGGACAATAGTGCTGCAATCAGGGATCCCCTTGCGATCTTGTTCGCGAGGGAGGAATCGACCTCGCCGGGGTGATGGAAATGCTCGACCTTTCCTCCGCGCTGTCCGATATCCCGCCCCTACGGGGCCAGGCAGCTTGGCCCGATCACGAATACGTCAAGGGCTGGGGTGTCTTCGGACTGCCCTTTGATTCCGGTCATGTCCTCGCCCTGCGCGTCTTTCCGGAGAACTCCTTCGGCCCCTACCGCACGTTGTGGCATCGCGACCCGAACGGCAGCTGGTCGATTCACGTCGACGGGCCACGACTGCACACCGCATGCCCCAGGTACTACGGCGCGGCCTGCGACCACACCGGATACGGCCGGATCGGGCTCACGTGGACGGGCCCTGCCACCTTGCGGGTGACGATGGATTCCCCCTCCCTGGACTGGACCCTCACCGCCTCCGCGACGCGACTCCTCGGTTTGCTCAACGGCATCGGTGGGGCGCTGCCGCTCGCCACCTGGCGCCCCCGGCTCCTGGTGCGGGCTCGCGAGCGCCTGGCCCGTGCGCTGGGGATGGGAGACCTCCAGCTGTCCGGCACGATGCCGAGCGGTCACACCGGAACGCTCATGCCACAGCGGATGTATTTCGTCGACGACTCGCATGCCCTGTTCGACGGCGTCGACCTCGGCCGCCCGACCCAGCTGACGGAGAACCCGCGCATCGGGGACGTTCCCCTGCCGGCCCGCGGAGTTCTGGCCATCGGCCAGGCGGCATGGAGGATTCGCGACCCGGCGGAATACGAACGCACCCGTATCGAAACGGCCCGGGATCTCGCCCTACCGGGAGAGGGCGGTCCGTAACGCTGGCGAGGACCGCTTGGGCGATGGGCGGCCGGGGCGGCGGCCCGACGGCCGTCGTTCCCGCCACAGCGCCGTTGAGCGATGACGGAGTTGTCCCAGTGCGGTCAGCCACCGGCCTTCGCCACGCCGACCGGGCAGGACACCCCCGTCCCGCCGCCCCCGCAGGAGCCGTTGGGCTTCTCGTCCCGTGCTCTCCAGGTCTCGAACGCAGAAACGCCGTGCCCGACCCGGCCGACGCGGTCTGCCGGTCGGGACGTCTAGCGCAAGATCCGGGAAGTTACTACGATGCGCACGATCCGGCCACGGCCGGGTCGGTCCGACGATCTTCCCCGGGAGACGGGAGCACACTCCGCGGCAAGAGCTCCGTCCTCGTCTAGGAGGGAATGGTGTCGCAGTCCCGCAGGCTCTCGATCTGCCTCACTGGCTGGTTTCCATCGGTCACCGATTACACTGCGTGGCCCATCCTGTCGAGTGCGGTCGGCTCCTCGGAGGGAAGTAGTCCACGCCGCGGCAGGGAGATCCAGTGAAAGACGTCGGGTCGGTGCGTACTGCCGTATTCCGGGAGGATGAGTCCGATCCCGGCGCCTTCCAGGCCAATGCGAGCATCGTGCAGGCAGGTTTCTTCTGCTGGGAGATCTCCACTGGCGAGGTGAGCTGCGATCCGGTCACTCTCGCACTGCATGGCATGCCCGAGAGCGGCCCGTCGGACATCGCGAGCTTCCTGGCCGCAGTGCACGAGTCCGATCTGGCCGATGTGCGCGAAGCGTTGGGGTTGATAGCTGAATCCTGCGGCAACTACCAGATCGAATACCGCGTCACCTCCGACGGTGGCCGGCACCGGTCCCTGGAAGCCCGGGGCCGCGTCCTGCCCGGCGCCGACGGTCTGCCGGCCCGCATGGTGGGAGTGGTAGTGGACACCACGGCCGTTCGTGAGCGCCACGAAGCGGAGAGGGTGCGGCTGTACGAGCGCGCCACCCGTGACCGCTGGATGCAGGAGCTGACCGCAGCTCTGGCCGCCGCGGTGACGGTCAAGGACATCATGGCCGCCGCACAGGCAGGACTGCGTACCTTCGGAGCGGGCGCGCTGGCAGTGATCGCCCCGGAGGGGGACCGGTTGGCCGTCGTCGCCTCATGCGCCGACGACGAGCAGGGTGAGGGGGCCATACGAGTCCTCGACGCCACGGTCCGCACACTCGTGGAGGAGTCGCTCGCCCGCAGGGCGCCCGTCCTCATCGGCTCCGCGGACGCGCTGATCACCGGTTACCCGCACCTGGCACCGCTCGAACAGTCGGCCCGACAGGCGTGGGCGGCACTGCCGCTCACGGACTCGCGCGGTCGGGTCAGTTCCTGCCTCGTCAGTTTCCCCGAGCCGCAGGAATTTCTGCCGGAGGAGCGGGCCCTCCTGGTCGCCGCCATGGGGCTGCTCGCCCAGTCGCTGGAGCGAGCCGGCATGTACGAGTCGGAACACGCGCTCGCGACCGAGCTCCAGCGCGGCATGCTGCCGCGCGGGCCGCTCATGGTGCCGGGTGTGACCATCGCCGCCCGCTACCAGCCCGCCACCTCCGGCATGTGGATCGGTGGGGACTGGTACGACGCCATCAGCCTGCCCGACGGCGGCGTGGCTCTGGTCATCGGAGATGTGCAGGGACACAGCGTGCACGCCGCGTCTCTCATGGGGCGGCTGCGCACCGCCGTGCACGCCTACGCGAACGAAGGACACCCGCCTGCGGCCGTCCTGGAACGCACCAACCGCCTGCTGGCCGAGCTGAACACCGACCCGGACAGGGCCCTGTTCGCCACGTGCTGCTACATCGCGCTCACGCCTTCCGACGGGAGGCTCCAGGTGTGCCGGGCGGGCCATCCGGCCCCAGCGCTGATCACCCCCCGCAGGCCGCCGCGCCTCCTGGAGGTCCCCGGCGGCCTCCCTCTGGGGATCGACCGGGAGCAGCGCTACCCGACCACCCGCCTGCGCATCGCTCCGGGCAGCGTGCTGGCGCTGACCACCGACGGCCTGCTCGAGGCCGTGAACAAGGACATCGACCAGGGCTTCGAGAGGTTTCTCAACGGTCTGCGAGGGGCTCCCACGGCGGACCTGGAGACCGTTGTCGATGGCCTCCTCGCCGGTACGCAGAAGGCTCACGGCCTGTGCGACGACGTCGCTCTGCTCCTGGCTCGTCTGAACGGACCCGGCCGCCGCAGCTGACCCGGGCCTGACCCGGAATTGCCTCAACTTGCTTGAATCGCAGGGCACTTGCACCCACGACCCACCGAACTCCCCGTCCGTGGTTTTGCCCGGCGCAAGGCAAAGCGCACCAAAGGAACTTGACCCCTGTCGAGCGTCATTGACCGGCAGGGTAATTTACATCGGTGGTTGGGACTGCCTGGTCATGCTCCATACGGGCCTTGGCATGCCGCATCGGCAATGTCGCTGAATGCCGCGAATGGCAGAGAAATACCGAGAGCGAGCTGACGTATGGAAAATTTCCGAATACCGGACCTTTACATACCCGTACCGGCAGCGCTCAATCCGGAACTCCAGGAGGTCACGGCGGCTGCTGAGGCGTGGTTGGACGAGTTCGGTCTGGTGCCCACCGAAGAGGCGCGCCGGCATGTGCAGCGCACCCGTGTGGACCGGCTGACCGCGTGGCTGTGCCCCCACGCCTCACAGGAGGCGCTGACGCTGATCACCCAATGGAACGCGTGGCTGTTCCAGTTGGACGACCAGTTCGACGATGACCCGGTGCGCGGTTACCACCCCGAGCGGTGGCGGGACGCGTTCGGGCCGTTGTTCGCCGTATTCGACGGAAACGTCACGAGTGGGCGACTGGCTCGCTCCCTGGCCGATCTGTGGCGCCGTACCGCGGCTGTCCGTTCTTCCGTATGGCAGCGCAGATTTGTCCCGCACCTGTTGTGGTATTTCGATAGCTACCGAGCCGATATGATTCATCGGGAGGAAGGGCGTGTACCCGGCCTACAGCAATATCTCGCCCACCGTCGTGCCTCATTCGCATTCGATGCTGTCCTGGACCTGGTGGAAATCGGGGTCGGTGTGGACCTGCCCGACCAACTGCACGCGAATCCAGCCTTCGCGGACATGCGAGAGGCCGTGATCTATGCGAATGCCTGCATCAACGATCTCTACTCGCTACCCAAAGAACGCGCCCACGACTACGCGTTCAACGCCGTCACGGTGATCTGCCACCATCACCGGTGCAGCCTCCAGGAGGCGGTGGAGCGAGTGGCCGTGATGCAGGCCGGATACGTCCAGCGCATCCTCGACCTCGAACAGGTCCTGCCCGAGCGGTTGGCACGTTCCGGCCTGGCCGACGACGCCATCGTCGACGCGCTCCACTGTGTCAGGGAGTTCCACGCACTCACTGCCGGGAATGTCGCCTGGTCGAAGGAGACCGGGCGCTATGCGGAGATAGAGGCCAAGCCGACCTATCTGGCGGACTTGTTCATTCCGTAGGACCCATCGGCCGCCGGCCCCCGAGTCAGGGCACCGCCGTGGCGGCGGCTGGGAGCACGATCCCGAGCGGCTGCCCAGCGGCGGAGGTGGTCATGGCTGCTCCCAAGGGCGCGATTCTGGTCCCGTGCGTCAGCGTATCGGGCGCGAGTGCTCTCCCTCCGCTCGAACGAGTCAGGGAGAGACCATACGGCTACCAGCGCCCAGACCGGCTTGGCGGGCGTGGCGGAGACCGACCGGCGCCCGCAGCGTCGCCGTGGCTTCCGGCGACAGTTGCTCAGCCATCTGCCCCGGCCACACCGACCGGGCAGGACACCCCGGTCCCCCCGATCCCGCAGTACCCCGCCGGGTTCTTGTCGAGGTACTGCTGGTGGTACCCCTCCGCCGGGTAGAACGGGCGGGTGGTGTCGGCCGGGAGGATTTCGGTGGTGATGTCGCCGTGGCCGGAGGCGTGGAGGGCGGTGCGGTAGGCGTCGCGGGAGGCTTCGGCGGCCTGTTGTTGGGTGGGGGAGTGGGTGTAGATCGCGGAGCGGTACTGGGTGCCGACGTCGTTGCCCTGGCGGAAGCCCTGGGTGGGGTCGTGGGACTCCCAGAAGAGCTTCAGGAGGGACGTGTAGGGGATGACAGCCGGGTCGTAGACGACGCGGACGGCCTCGGTGTGGCCGGTGTGGCCGCTGCAGACCTCTTCGTAGGTGGGGTTCGGGGTGTGGCCGCCCTGGTAGCCGACGAGGGTCGTCCAGACGCCTTCGGTCTGCCAGAACTTCCGCTCGGCGCCCCAGAAGCACCCCAGGCCGAAGTCGGCGACCTCCAGGCCGTCCGGATACGGGCCCAGCAGCGGGTTGCCGAGGACGGTGTGCCGGTCGGGGACGGCGAAGGCCCGCTCGGGGCGGCCTTCGAGCGCCTCCTCCGGGGTGGGGATCTGGGTCTTGAAGCGGGAGAAGAGCATGGGATCAGGCTCCTGGGGAGGGGTGGGGCAGCGGCACTCCGCGTTGCACTGCGGGAACGCTGCGGGAGGG